>JAYYDR010000133.1:0-4462 GCA_036160735.1 Thermoplasmatota archaeon | reverse complement strand
TATTGCATCCCCACAATTGGATTTACCAGACCCATTCGGCCCAGTGATTGCTGTAAAACCACGGTCGAATGGAATTACTGCTTCTCCCTTGAAGGATTTAAAATTCTCAACTTCGAGTGATTTTAGAAACATCCCTTTCCCTCATAATCAAGGTACTGAAACCTTGACGTTAAATCACAAAGGAGACGAGGGGGGTTTTGAAGGTTACGAGTCTCGCGCTCGCGAGAGCCCCATTCTTGGATAGTGTAAAAATAGCCGTAGTGGTGCATTCAGGAGAAAACTCCACTGTAGGAACAACCAGCACATCCCTCTCCATTACACAAGTGACACGTTCGCCCTGCAGTCATTGCAAAACTATCTCGCATTCCACCCTCGAAGGCATCTTCGTAAACAGCCAATCCTTGATGCCCCCACAATTCACCCACGGTCTTGTATTTCGCAATACCTTTGCTCTTGCCAGCCTTGGAAAGAGAACCCAAGTTACCGCCCTGCTTGTACGCAAGATCTAATTCTTGATGAGAATAATTTCTATCTTTTTTCCTCTTCTTCTCTTTCTCAAAATGAATTTTGTACTTCGGACCTCTAATCAGAAAAATACCTGCGGCAAACAGGCCTATTTGGACTGCTATACCTGGTGCAGGGAAAGGCAACAGGGAAGCGAGGTCTTCAGACGAGGTACCTGGTAATTTGTCGAACCTGTCGGCAAGAGCAATTCCGCAAAGAATTACACCGGATACAATCGCCATTTTTCGTATGCGAATTGCCCAACGTCCTTTTCTTGGCCACCTCATGAAGGTTGCCAAAAAGATGAGTATTCCTTCTCCGAGAAGGAGAAGGTCTGGGGCGTCCCAAACACCAGGATTAGTGACACAGGCATTAGCCTCGCCTGCATCCAAATCTTTCTGAATATCATCTGCATTGCAACCGGGGTCTGCCGCTCTAGCCAAAATCAATTTTTGAGGCGGATCTAGATTCATCAAAGCTCCGAGTTCTACATTCGCAATTGAGACAGATATGAGAACTAAGCCGACCAATGCAGCCAACTTCTTCTTCAGTCCCATGTTGTTAGGCTAGAAGACAAGTGCCTTATTCATGTCGCACATATCTATGGGTCACATTTGAATGTGTAAGTCTCCACGGCTAGGCGAAGACAATGTCTCGCATCGTGGTCATCGGTAGCGGCATAGCGGGGCTATTTGCTGCACTACGCTTGGATGAAGCTGGCCATGATGTTGTCATCATTACCAAGCAAAGGCCAAAAGATTCCTCCACCAATTGGGCACAAGGTGGAATCGCAGGTATTCTCGACAAAACAGATGGAGAAGGAAAGGATGCTCATATTTCGGATACTTTAGCAGCAGGTGATGGTTTGTGTGACGAAACTGTTGTTAGGTTGGTTGTTGAGGAAGCAGGAGACAGAATCAGGGACCTTCTAAATGCGGGAGTACAATTCGAAAAAGATGGTGAAGAATTCCATTTTGTAAAAGAGGGAGGGCATACTGCTCGCAGAATTTTACACGCAAAAGATGCCACAGGAGCCGAAATTGAAAGGGCTCTAACAGAAGCGGTTTCAAAGAGTGATAAAATTACCATGAGATCACATACATTAGGAGTAGATCTAATCCAAAGACAGCATGGAAATCCTAGTAAAGGAATTAAGGGAATATGGTGCCTTTGCCTCGATAGTGGTGAAATGGAAGCGATATCTGCTGATGCAGTATTGATCGCGACCGGAGGATGTGGTCAACTTTGGGAGAGAACCACGAATCCATCAGTTGCTACTGGTGACGGACTAGCTATGGCTGTGAGGGCAGGTGCTTCAAGTAAGGACATGGCATTCTTTCAGTTCCACCCAACAGCTCTAATGAGTGATAACAAGAAGCCATTTTTGATTACTGAAGCACTCAGAGGAGAGGGTGGAGTTCTATTAGATTCTAAGGGACTCAATAAGTATAGAAACAGTAACTTGGAGCCCGACGAGTTGTCCTTCACCCTTGAATTCTCAAAGGAGGGTAGCCTCGCAACTAGAGATGTTGTAGCGAGAGCATGCGACCAAAAAATGAAGATTACTGGCGAAGATAATGTCTGGCTAGTCACAGACCACCTAGACACACAAAGTCTGCACGACCACTTTCCTACAATTGAAGGGAGATTGAATAAACTTGGACTATCACTAGGCCGAGACCCATTGCCTGTGGCCCCTGCAGCACATTACATGGTCGGTGGACTGAAAGTAGACATCGATGGCAGAGTACTGATGGAAAATGGAGAAGCCATGCCTGGATTATACGGAATTGGAGAGGTTGCCTGCACTGGAATGCATGGAGCAAATAGGCTAGCGTCAAATAGCCTACTTGAGGCCGTTGTTTTTGCAAACAAGGCTTCCGAACACTTCATCAACAATCCAATTGATAATATTGAAGACGTGCCAGAATGGCGTGCAGAGGGAATGCTAGAATTAGAGGAGCATGCCCCACTAATTCGAGACTTAGAAACTCTGAGAAAAACCATGACCGACGACGTGGGAATCGTCAGGAGTTTTAGCAGGCTTGAGAGAGCAAATAGGATGCTTGACCTGCTTTCTGGAGAAGTTGATTTGATTTGGCGAAAGAGTCTTCCAACCCGTGAACTGGTAGAATTGAGAAACCTCATTCTGGTTGCCAATCTGATTACAGATGATGCATTGTCGAGAGACGAAAATAGAGGATTGCACTGGAACAAAGACCTCATCTGAGAGCCTTGATTTGGGAAAGGAGCATTGAATTTAGAGGAGTTGGAACCCCCAAACTTTCACCTCGTGAGACAACCTGCCCACACAGTGCGTCGATTTCTGTCTCTCTTCCCGCTTTGACATCCGCAAGCATTGAACACTCATTTTCCGCGGTGGAGTGCAATACAGAGTGTAAATCTTGGAGCAATTCTTGGTCATCTGGGAGATTTATTCCTAGATTTCTCGCAACTCCTGCTGCCTCCAACATGGTAGATTCAGATTGTGATAACAAAGGTTCATGGCTTAATTCGCCATTCTTGACACCACATATCGCTGCGATTGGATTAATTGCAACGTTAATTAGCAACTTTCTCCAAATTATTGATGACACATCTTCATTGTATTCAGCATTCAGGGATTGAAGCGATTGTGCAAAGTGCTCTCCCTTAGGACCACCCAAGCGCAGGTTGCCTTTTCCAACCCACTCGATTTCGCCTGGGCCTAATCTCTTTACTGCATTTGTTGTAACACCAACAGCAGAATTTTCGAATACATATTGCTGGAGAATTTCATGGTTACCAAGACCGTTCTGGAGGGATAATACGGGGCCATCAGTTAGCATGACTGCGATTTCAGATAGTTTAGCTGTATCTTTTGTCTTGCAAGTAATAATTGCTTGATCGAATGATTTCATCAAAGCATCGTGTATTCCTGCTTCATCAAGGCTAACAGTCCATTCATCTGGATAGATTTGAACAACCCATTCCCCAGTGATTTTCAGGCCCCGAACTGCCAAGGTCGCTCCATGTTCACCTCGAGCGTGTACGAGAACGTCATGACCATCCCTAACCAATTTTGCAGCGATTAAACACCCGATAGAACCGGCGCCCAAGACTGCAATTCGCATATTTACTCCTCATGATTTACGAGATGGAGAATTACATCTCCATCGTCCAATTCTAACCAAGAGTATGAATATCCAGTTAAAGGAGCAGTAGCACTTACGGATGTGATTTGTCCTGATTCTAGGACAATATCTGTAGAAACATCCCACTGTGGCCCATCGCCATCAAATTCAATCAACAACGGAACATCATAAGACATAGGATTCTCGATGACCAGTAGATTATCGCTGAACTCAACTGTGCCTATCCAGTGTTGGGTTCTGTTCTCCTCTGCGCCAATAATTAGCGTTGGACCTTGGGAAACAGTGTATATCTTAGGGTTGTAAACCGATTCGCAATCTGTGATGTTCGAACCCTCCTCGGCATACAACACGATTGAATCGTTTGATTGTTCCAACCGATTTAGTGCGACTGGCAGAATTGACATATTCCAGACCCTCGTTCCATTGTCGGAGAAAAGAGGGGGTGATGGATTACCAAAATCTAAGCAGTTCCCTTCGTGATTTAATGCAAGAACCGATTGACTGAACAAGAGCTCATTCTCATTGAGCAAAACACCTTCATTGGATATTGCAATTTCATTTTGGTGTTGATAACCAGACTTGAAAGTAGCATTATCGATTGAGTATTCCATATCTGAAACCCATGCCATATCATCACCTGAAAGTGATTGTAGACAAATTTGGTTTTCATCGGATAGCGTGATGTTTCCTTCCTGGTTTAGGTTATCCCAACTCGCAACATTGGTATTCGCTGATACATTCAATGCCCCTGATTTTGATTTGATACTGATGCAGGTTTCAGGGTCATCCAAATCACCATTGAATTCCCACATTCCAATAGGGTA
>JAYYDR010000132.1:0-8084 GCA_036160735.1 Thermoplasmatota archaeon | reverse complement strand
TGAATAAACTCAAAGACGCAGGACTGTGATTAGTCCAATTCTTTGCTCATTCATATCTTCGAGATGCCAACAAACCAGCAGATAACATAGCGACTAAGGATAAGACAACACCGAATCCTGGAATGATTCCACTACCACCGCTATCTCCATCTAACTCGACAGTTACCAAAGCGGTTAGAGTATCTGTACCATCTGTCCATGTGATTTGAACATCAACTGTTTCATCAACGTCCTCTCCAATCTCAATCATAGCGCCTGCGCTAACTTCTCCGGGCATAGGACCTACAGTTACGTCATTAACAGTGACCGTTATGTCATCTCCATCCAAATCAACACAGTGTGCTGTGATGTAGTAGTTACCCTCAGGGATTGTAATAGTTGTTGGAACTAATGCAGATACTGCTGTTTGTGCTGAAACACCAGATAAAGCTGGAATTGCAGCATCGCCTTCGAATGTTGTTGGAATTCCATCAACTTCTAGGGTGTAATAAATAGCACAAGTTGGTAATCGATTTCCAGGTTTGGAATTAGGATTTAGTGGGTCTGTTCCTGAAGCAATTTCATCATCATTCAGGTATCCATCATCATCAGCGTCTGCATCCAATGCATCACAAGTACCGTCATTATCAACATCGCTAGGTATACTCTGCTGGTCGTTTGGATCTGATCCACAATCGACCTCATAACCAGAATCAAATCCGTCACCATCAGAGTCGGAACAGCCATCAGCTTGTACTACAGCTCCGGAAGGAGAGTTTGGACACAGGTCGTCTTTGTCATACACGCCGTCGCCATCAAAATCCGATGTAGATGCTGATGCCCAACAAACACTAGACACAGTCTGTAATTCTGTATCTCCAGCAATGAAAACTACAGTAATACAAGCGTCTGTTGTATCTGCTAAATCATGGAATTCAAGAGAGTAAGAATCAACTCCATCGCTTCCTTCTACCCAAACGTGATCATTCTCTATCATCAAAACAGGACTTCCGGATGAATAATCCTCAACCTTCCAATCAAGAGTATATTCTTGACCTGAATCCAAATCAATTGAATCGATTACGACAGTTCCCCATGACTCTGTGGGATGCATGTCAACTGAAACTGAAATTGTCGCATCATCTTGGTTTGATGTGTCATCTATAATTTGGAAATCATTGCTGACCATGGTGTGCATAGCATAGTTATCAGCAAGGCGGATGAGAGTACACTCCACGTGGTGTGTCCCTGATGCTGCAGTTGGCGTCAAACCTTCAGATACCCCCTGATTGTCATTTGCACTCACTGCGTTGAAACCAAATGTATCAGACCAATGACTTCTTTCGAACGTTACTGAATCTACAGGTGAAGATACTCCATCCTCAAATAAATCGCAGGTGAAATCATAACTTAGTGTGTAGTGGTTGTAGTAATCCACATGCACAATCCCATCAACAAATATTTCCGTATTCTTTAGATGATTGCTAATTTCATAAATCTGTGAGTACTGTGGTACTACCATTCCACCAAGTACGAAATTCTCGCTTTCGTTAGAGTGTAGGTATACTCCTTGGACATTCAATACTGCATTGAAATAATATGATGCATTTTCTATTCCAGTGTATGTCCATAGATTTGGATCATTTGGGTCTTGTACATACTCAAGGTCTCCCGGATCTGAAAAAGTCATTGTGGTGACCTGAATGGTTGATCCAGATCCTATGTCAATCTCACCTTCTGATTCTGATGGATCTTCAGCTCCATCAAAATCATACATAGCATATAGGAAACATCCTTCACCACCGACATAACACAATTCCCAATCAATGGAATACTCTGTATTTGTGTCTAAATTAATTGATGTGAAGGTTACTGTTATGTCGCTTCCTCTATCGTAGTAATCTTGAGTTATGGAAACGATGATTTCTTCATTTCCGGTCGCTCTTCCCTCTGCTTCTTCAGCATTTATTGGCACTGCAAGTAATGTTGTCGATAGGACAAACATTGTTGCTAGTATGAGCGCAGCCCTTGTACCGTGTTTTCGCATGTAGGAGGTTAGTGTTGGTTCTTGTATAATCTTAACTGAATGGGATTAGACAAAGAAAAAAGGAGTGCGGGGGGCAGGATTTGAACCTGCGAACCAATAAGGAATGGGACCTAAACCCACCGCCGTTGACCAAGCTGGGCGACCCCCGCGCAAAGTTGGCGTGAACTATCTCCCAAATGAATACAACTGTTCAAGAATGAGAAGTTAAGACGTACATCATGGCGGACTTCGACGATGTATCAAACATCTTAGTCCCGCACAGAAAAAAAGTACACGTCGTTATATTTTTGATGACAATCCTAATGATTCCGGGAGCACTAAAAGCACTCGAACCAATCGATATGGAATCATACGACATGGAATCACCAGAACTTACTGCCGAACGCATCATTAACGAGGAGTTCACAACCACCGAAGTTATTCTTGGATTTGTTGTCAGCGTGCGTGACCCTGCTGAGGTAGGTTCGACACCTGTTCCAGTTCCCTTCATTGACGACGGAACACCAGACTGGTCCAATTTTGCACAGGTTGACGAGATCGTACCGACTGGCGAAAAGTGGCAAGGTATTACAGACATTGATGGAGGCATCCTAAATCTCACCGTGCTGAAAGAGATTGATAGCAAGCATGACATAATCAGAAATCACGTGCTTGGTGATTACATGAAGCCATTCATCAACGATGTAACAGAATTACAAACGGATGGAGTAATGAGTCTTGCAGATATTTTCAGAGGCTTCATGGCCAATGAATCTGTTTTGACCAAACCAACCATGACCCTTGCTGGGCTTGAACCGCCGGTGACTAATTGGCATGACTGTGGCTCTATTGAATGCTTGAGTTTTGATGACGAAAACGTTACTCAAGCCCACATCGACTTGGCAGCTGCACGCATGGCAAGCGCAAATGGTTCTGATTTCCTTAGGTGGCTTTCACTGGATAGAGGGTTTGTAGCAGCAGAAGAAAATGCGGGAATCGTTGGTGGACCAATCGGTGGTTCACTCAACGTTGACGGCACGTGGGCAAACGCTAGACCTGGCCCAGGTCGATGGTCAGCCTCGGCATCCTGGTTACTGGTACAACTCGACAGAGCAGAATTGGAGAAAGCAGGGTGGACCACGGTTTGGAAAGACGCTGAATCTGAGACTCAAATAAGAAACATCGAGGAAGGTCTAGTTGTTGGTGGATATAGATTAGATGGCATTGACTTACTTCTACACCCACCAAATTACACCTCTGAATATTGTCTTAGCCTAGAATCACCGTGTTCCATAGAATGGTCGATGATGGACTTGGAAGGGCGCCTCAGGAGCAATGACAACAATTCCCTCACTCTGCTTGTTGGGCAAGCTGTAAATGTAGAAGTAAACCGAGAATTGCAAAATTCAGGTGGACTCATCTTTGCCATGGGTGCTGTAATCATCGTCCTGCTTTACCTGTCTCTAAGAAGATGGTCTGACGTTGGAATTGTCACCGTCGCACTCGGTGGAGCCTTGTTGTGGATGCAGGGAATGATTGGACATGCTGCATCCATATTTTCATGGTTAGGCGTTGACCTGATTTCCCGCTCACAGTTTTCGAATCTATTGCCTATTCTTGTATTAGCGCTGGGTATTGATGACTCACTCCACGCGCTGCACCGTTACAAGGAAGAAAGAGGACTAGGAAAGTCTGCTACAGAAGCTGGGAAAGTAACAGTAAGCAGGGTTGGAAGAGCAATCATGCTCACTTCGCTCACAACTATGGCAGCGTTTTCCGCAAACCTGTTCAGCGACATAGCTGCCCTACGGTCATTCGGAATCGAAGCTGCATTGGGGGTTCTAGCAGCATTCCTGCTGACCGGAATTTGGGCACCATTGGTCAGAGTTTCGTTTGATGAATGGTTGGAAAAGCGAGGTAAAAACACCACACCCGAATCCAATCACATGTTTGTTAACAAGGAAAGATTGCAGAAGGTTGCAATCAAATCCGGAACCGGCAAGAGGCCACTTCTGATTGCTGGAATCTGTCTGATTTTCGCACTCCCTGCGGCATGGGGAATGGTTCAACTTGAGGGTGACTTCCAAGTTGATGATTTCCTAGACGATGAGTCTGATTTCGCTATGGGAGTCGGCATTGTTACTGACAGATTCTCTGATGAAGGTGAGCCTGCAATGCTGTACATCGAGGGTGATGTAGCCGAACCTGAGGTATTCAGGGCTATCGATGAGTTTAGGCAAAATTCCAATCTAAAAACTAAGGGAGTTGTCGATAAGATGACTAGAACTCCCGATGGTTCAGTTGACGTACTGGCAATCGATGAATTCGTCATGGCTGCATCTGCATCTTTGATGAGCAACCCACAACCGTTCTACGAAAGGGGATACAATGAGTCAAACTGCAGCACAAAAGGTGCTCTAAACGCTCCAAATTTGGATGACAAGGATTGTCTTATTTTCTTCTATGGAATACTGTCAATGGATGGAATCCCCGGAACTGAGGTCCCTTCCTCACTGATGGACCTGTACATCGACCCGGGTGTAGAATTAGACCCGCAAAGAGTATGGTTATCGGTTGATGGAGAGCCTGTCACGTATGACCGCATGATTATCAGATTCGGAATTACGTCCCCAGAACACTTCCCTACAATGGGGCCGGGAATTGAGGAAATTAAGCGAGATTTGAGCCCGCTATTCAATCTATCAAGTGGAACGTGGGAAGAGCCGGGAGACACCGAAGAAGACAAGCCTCTGACATGGGTTATGCTAACTGGTAAACCAATTACACGATTCGTTGCTGGAGATAGAATGCAAAACGAAATGCAGTCTTCTCTTCTACTGGGCTCGCTATTCGTTCTGATTACAATGTCAATTGGATTCCGTTCAATTAAGCAAGCGATTGTTTCTCTGACACCGATTTTGCTGGTTGTTATCTGGCTATACGGCCTAATTTACGCCTTTGGGTATTCTCTGAATATTGTCACCGTTACGATAGCCACGATATCTTTAGGTGTGGGAATCGATTACTGTATTCACGTTACTGAACGGTATCGCGAAGAGAAAGAGAAGGGTGCGAATCATCGCCAAGCACTACATGGTGTAGGTGGAGCATGCGCACTTGCTTTGGTTGGATCTGCAATTTCTGATGTTGCAGGATTCGCTATTATTGCAACTTCTTCGATGGGGCTGTTCAATACATTCGGATTATTCTCTGCAATCATGATCGTTCTGTCTCTAATCGCTTCAATGGTCATCACTACAGCTGCGCTAGGAATCATGCACCAAGGATTCAAACTCAATCCTGAGGACGAGGAAGAATGACCTCATACCAGTTAATTCATCCAAGAAGTGATTTCATCCAAACATTTGTCTGGACATTCGAACTGAGGATTGTGGCCAATATTTTGTAACCTGACCAATTTAGAATTCGGTAAATGTGAATCATACCACTCTCCCATACTAATCGGACAAATTGTGTCTTCTTCTCCCCAAATCAGCAGAGTATTGGTAGAGATTCCCTCGATTTCTGTCGGCTTGAAATCCTCCCACGGTTTAGCAAACTCTCGAAACATTGCATTCATGTTTCCAGGATACCTTGAGAAGTCCCACATTCTATCTACCTCTTCATCCGTAATTGCTGAGCTATCAAACACCATGTCCTCAAGAGAACCCTTTGCCATTTTTCTGGACCACATACGTCTGATAAGGGCACGACCGAGTGGATTTTTCATCATTCTAAGCGCCATTGGCGGTGAAGTCTTTTCCTCACGTGGAGCGCCACTTGCAGAAAGTAGCACTAGACCATTGACTTTCTCGGGATTTTCGATAGTGTATTTTGTTGAAATTCTGCCTCCCATCGAGTGTCCAACCAAAACAAAATTATCCAGTTCTAAATGCTGAATAAACAATGACAAATCTGAGACATAACTCTCTAATTTGTATTCATTATCTTGTGCCGGCCCTGTCAAGCCATGCCTACGTAAATCAAACCTAATCACTCTAAAATTCTCAACCAATTTCTTCGCCATGTTATTCCAAGTATGCAAATCTTCAGTATGCCCATGAAGAAAAATAATTGTGGGAGATTGGGGATGTCCTTCATCACGAACATGGAGCTTTACGCCATTTGGTAAGGTGAAAAACTCACTAGGAGGCGAGCCATATTTTCTCCTCAAAAGTTCTACATCTTCTTCCTTATTTCCAAGGAGCAGCGTTCTTATCCGGCCCACGCTTTGATTGAAGGTTTGGTTTCATTTAACAATATTGAACCCAACGTTTATTCGGATTCGTCGAGGCGTTTTCTGTGACGAATTCCGCTCATTACGTGGCGGTCTTCGACCTCTGCAAGTTTGGATTTCAATCTCCAAGATAGAAACCAAACTATGGTTACAACGCCGATGATGTTGATGACCCAAACCCAAATTGGAATGTCCATTGTATCACATCAGATTGGTGGCAAGATATCGATGTCGACATCACCAGTAGGAATCCCAATGCAGCCAAGCCTTGCACCATCTTCGACTATTTCCTCATCAAGTCCAGGGGTCAGTGGTTCAGGAAGGCTGACATTTCCTGATAGTAGTGTAACCATGCAGGAGCCACAGTTACCGCTTGTGCAGTTGGTGGGAATGTCCACATTCGCAGCATAAGCATGCTCGACAAGAGACTTGCCAGGTATTTCCTTAGTTTGACCTAGCAACTTCGCACCACGAAGGAAGCGAATCAGGCCCATCTAAACACCTCAGCGGTCTTCCCAGCGAGACCAGCGTCCTGTTTGCTTGTTGAAGTAAAGTCCTGCTTTCTTCATCCACTTGTTGAACTTGGTTGCACCTGCACCAGTTCGCAGGATGAAGTCTTCACGGTCTTCTTGAGCCTGTATGTATCCCTTAGCGGCTAATGTTTGATCAATCCAATCATCAATACTCATCAACCCACTGGTTAGAGCAGATTGCTCTGCTGCTTGTGCCATTGTGTCTGCATCTGCACCAGTCTGCTTCAATTCATCCTGTACTAATTGGTTGATTGTAGCAAAGTCTTGTGATGCTGGCTTAGGAGGAACTGGGTTTCTTGGACGTGCGTCTGGGTCAATGACAACTCTGCCACCGTTTTCCATAATCTTGTCAACAGCTAATGCCAATCCTGGAGCAAATGGGGTTTCACATTCCCAGCAGATGAATGACCAGTTTTCTGGGTCATCTGGGTTTCTGCTAGTTCTTGGGTCCATCTCTTCGCCACACTCTGGGCAAGCGTGGAGAATTAGTGTTGGAACAATCTTTCTTCTGAAGTCTACAATATCTTGGGGTGTTCCCTCAAGTTCTAGCATTTCATGGTCACGAGCAGCCTCTAGACCACGTGTTTCTAATTGGTCACGAATCTTGACCTTCTGGTCATCCTTACCTTCATCGTGCAGGTTATTTTCGAGTTTTACAATCAACTCTACGGTCTTACCAAGTCGGTTCATTACCAACTTCTTTGCACGGAATGCTTCGACCTTTGCTAGTTTTAGTCGCTCTTTTTGTTCTGCAAGTTCAGAGAGAACGTCCTTTTGCTGTCGCTTGAACTTCAATTCCTCAATCTTGCTCTCAGGCTTGCGCTCTGGTGCAAGAACCTTGGACAGGAACCTCTCCTTTCCGTGAGACTGAGGTCCTGCTGAGATAATTTCGAGTACACCTTCAGCGATGTCTGGTTTCAATCCATAATTTTCAACCAGTTGGGTTTTATCGATCTTTTTTAGATCTCCAATTTTGATTCCAGCATCGGCTAATTGCATTGCTGTAGTTTCGTCAATTCCTCGACGAAGTAAAGCCAGATATGTGTCCTTCTTTGCCATGTGCACCCCTCCGACGCAACGAGCCGAGCGGGCGGTCAGATGTCAACCCATCGCCTCTCGAGCATCCTCCAAAAGTTGAGCAAGTTCCAACCAATCTTCAATTTCTAAGTCCTCTGGACGCTCGTCAATAAATTCACATTCGATGTGCTGCATTGCATCGCGATATGCTTTTGCGTGCCAACCTGCAACTCTAGCAATTCTTTTTGGAGCCTTTGAAAGAGTATTTCGGAGTTTTTTGCGCCTTTGAGCA
>JAYYDR010000131.1:0-5231 GCA_036160735.1 Thermoplasmatota archaeon | reverse complement strand
AGACATAGTGAGAATCTTCAGTGTAGTATACAGCGCCGTTTGCACCGTTGTTAAAGTGATTCCAATCGCCCTTCCAAGCGTGCTTGACTCTGTCTGTGTTTACCGGAATTGTTGCAGTCCCCATCATCTCTTGATAGATATCGTAAGCATCCCAAACGTTGTATTCAGGGTGGTCTACAATTCCATCCCCGTCTTGGTCTCTCATGAGTTGTAGAGTCCTTGCGAGGGCAACAGCAGCGTCGGTATCAGTAAGTCCGTGGCCGACACGCCAGTCGTGACATTCACCAGTTGCGCTTCTGTAGCATTCTTCAGGAATATCTGCACATCCATCCTCACTGTTTCCATCCTCGCATGAATTTGCCATTCCATCGTATCTAGATGTGAGTTCAAGGATTAATTCGAATTCGTGGACTCTGCTGTAATTTTCAGTGTCCCAATTTTCGTACTGTCCATATGCAGCAGTGCCATCTCCGCCAACTAGACTGTCTCCAAAGTCGTGGTCGTCTCTGTGGTAATCAGCAACTCCAAGCGAAGGTGCTGCGTTCAGAACCAGTCCTGCGATGCCTCCAACGTGTGGTGTTGCCATCGATGTTCCTGAGATTGCCATGTAATACAAGTCGCCCTGCGTTCGGGTAGAAGCATCGATTGCGGTACCTCTTGGAGCAGTAGCCCAAATGTCACGTCCTGGTGCTCCTACGTCTGGCCAGGTGTGCTGCTGATTCATACAACCTCTCGACGAGAATGATGTAACTGCAGTTCCGTCATGAGTGAGTGCTGCTACAGATACTGCTGAAGGAGTGTTTGCATAGACATTGGTTCGCAGGTCACCCGAGCACTCTGCACCAGATCCTCCGGAATTAGATGCAGCAAATATTACCGCAACTCCATTCTCGAAGGTCAGTTTGTCAGTTAACTGTGCGATTACGCCTTGTGGATTGTAATCTCCGTCAGTTCCCCATGAATTAGAAACGACACGAATGTGGTGTTGATTTTGTCCAGGTATCGAATGTGCATAAGTCCACTCTAGCCCTTGCTCAGCAGCGAAAATGGAAGCGCCATCGCCAGTTCCTAATGCAACAAGTTGTCCACCCTTAGCAACACCAGCTCTTCGTCCACTAGAAGCATCGCCGTTACCTGCGATTGTTCCTCCAACGTGAGTTCCGTGCCCGGATGATGTGTCTGAGTTTCTTGTCTCAGTCCAGCCGACACCATCGAATTTAGCGGAATAAATTGCCTTGTCTCCTGTCCATGGCTCGAGATAGTCATAGTCAGGATGACCTGCATCTACACCTGTGTCCAAATCCACAATTGCAGTTCCGTCACCATCCCATTCTGTGAATGACTGGTCGATTTCGTATTCGACTTCTCCACTTGGGGATATGATTGCACGACTCCAAGAGTCGGTAGCAGTAACAACGTGAGTGGTCTCATGCATCATGATCCCCGCATCGGTTGTAGGTTCTCCTCCCCATTCTGATGGCAGGTAGAAGAATTCGAGAGGTTTGTCAAGTTCAAGGTACTCGATTCTGTCCCAATTCGATAGTTCACGAACTTCTCCAATAGTTCCTTCAACCAAACCTCCATCAACAAGTGGTGCCCTGCCGAGCAACTCAAATCCTAGCTCTGCGAGATGGGTTTCATCATTGGCGGTCATTGGGGAGTTGAGTTGGAAGATGACAGGAATCAGTTTTGAGTTGTCATTATTTTCCAACTCTTCAAGCAGGTCATCGTTCATCTTTGTGAAGTCACCTAGTGGGTTGACACCATCTGCTAGCGGAGAAGCGACTGCGCTAAGCATTAGCAGTTGGATGAAAAGCGCAGACGAAATGATGTAGCGTCTAGACGATGCCATGATTGTTTTTTCACTGAACGATTCTTATAACAATACTGATATTTTGAACTGTACGTATCTTACGGGTACAATGGCTGATGTCACTTCCAGTGCAGTCTGCATTGTAGAGTGCAGTTTCACTAAATCAGATTCCGTGGAGGTCCTTTGATTTGTTATGGCTCCAGTGGTAAGCTAATTTCAGTATGTCAAGATAGTGTCCTTGACCGTCCTTGACCAACTTTTCATGGAGTGGTTCGTTGTTCATTAGAACATCTCCCCAAACATTTGCAGAGGTTCCCTTCTTGCCCTTTGGTAGGTCGAAAACCTCCTTCGTTGTAGGTTCAAGTAGGTTTTTCCAGACAACTGCAGGGTTAACAGCCATTGTAACTTCAACGATGATTTCATCTTCGTTGAGTCCAGTTCCGGTTTGCCATGAGTCTTCTCCCATGTCAGCAAGGAATGGTAGGCACAAGTCACTGATTGATAGTCCAGTCATTGGGTCAGCTCCAGTCATATTTGCGAATGCTTCTCTCATTCGTCCTCTGTCCGCACCTCTTGCTCCTGTAATTGAGCGTAGCTTGTCTATCGAGGTAGGGACAAGGAACCTGATGTCTGTGTAGTAAACTAGGGCTTGGTCGCTTCCACCTTCTGTTGGTGCGAATATATGTGAGAATGGCTGAGCGCCACCAGATTCTCCCAGCATATCTAGCGGGAATAGCGTCTTCAGAGCATTTGTTGCTACTGATTGTACAACACGTCGAATCAACCTCTCAGGAGCAGCGGAAACATCGTTGAAAGTTTCCATGTACTCGTCAAGATTCAGTACATCATATCCACGAACTGCAAGGATAGAGTGGACATTTGGCCCGAGTTTCTTGCTGTCTCCAACCTGTGCTTGACTAATCCATCGTGCACCCTTGGCTTGGTCACTGGCAGTAATCAAGTCAGCATATGCCTTGTATCTGCGAGTAACTCTATTCATGAAATCAGCTTGGTCAAGTTTGGTAAATACCGTTGCTGCATAGTTCGACTTCAGTGCATGGTCAGCAACTTGACTTGCGTTAACACATGTCAACAAGTTTCCTTGGTCTTGTGGATAGACCAGTAGCCTGCGTCTCTTTGAGGCTCCTCCCAAGGTACCGATGTTAGGGTCTGTTAGGAGGTATCCAAAGGTTCCTGTAACTTCGAACAATCTTGCATACTTGTCTTCATCTGTTGCGTTCTTGATCCACTCATCCAATCCCGGTTCAATGCAGTGGAATTCTAATGGCACCATTTCTGAACCTGCTCCGAACATTTGGCGAACAGTGGATGATGACATCATTCCCATCATAGTGTACAGGGACGTCTTTCCAGTGGTCAAGTAAACGTCAGTGATTCCTTCTTCACCGAATGAAATTCGGCGATCTGGGAGATTGACTAGTAGGTTGAAAGCGGTTGCCGTGTCTCGGTTTCCATCCACTGCAGGAGTAATCCAAGTAGTTGGCTTTGTCATGATGTATCCACTTGCGTCTTTTCCAAATCCTGCTGGTGAATATCTAATCCAGCCAAATCGATTGTTGAATGCAACATTTCTGTGCATCAGTGACGGATAGTATACCTTGTCTTGTGGGTCGGAATCTGGAACAACTCCTCTGTGGCCAAGTCCCCAAAGGATTGGCTCCCACTCTGGGTCTCCATCTTCATAACCGCCAGTTCCTAGCAGCGGGTGGTTATCAGAAAGTGTCTCACCAGTTAGGAAAGAGCCACCTAATCTGTCCTCATCTCCAGTAGAGCAGAAGAAGAATGTCTGTGTAGTTACCAATTGCTTTGGAGTCCACATGTTTGCATTGACAACAGTCTTCTGTTTCAAAAAGTCAGAAATTGTGCTTATCCTTCTTTCAAATTTGAATCTCTCTGATTCGATCCAAGTTGAGCCCAGTACCAAGTTAGTGTTGAGCAACTTAGGAACGCCTGGGCCGATGTATCGTGTTCTCGGGTCTTCCTTGGTGTTATCAGTTGCATGCACCATTTCCCATGGTCCTTTGCGAGGAACATAATTCAGGAATTCCTCGTGGTTGAACGGCATCTTCGATGCTTCTTTGACTGCATCCTCAACTTTGTCCATTAGCTGAACATATGTCTCTGATGGTGAAACTCTACCACTTTCTTCAAACTGCTTTTGCGATACTGCTCTATGTTCCCACATTTTTATTCACCTCAGAATTTCTTCTTTTTCTTTGGAGCCTCTTCCACAACTTCCTCAGTAGTTTCTTGCTCATCTGGCTCGTCTTCTGAATCTTCCGTTTCTTCAACGGCTTCATCTGATTCATCAGTCTCTCCTTCGTCATCTTCAGATGCTTCGTCTGACTCTTCAACTTCTGTTTCTTCTTCAGTAGATTCTTCAGAGTCGTCTTCTGCTGATTCGCCATCCTCCAGCGATTCTGTCTCTGCTTCTGCTTCCTCAGGTTCTTCATCGCTTTCTGTTGAATCTTCGGTTGATTCTGTAGCGTCTTCAACTGCTTCTTCAGTAGCATCTTCAGAGTCGTCCTCTGCTGCTTCGTCATCCTCCGACGATTCTTTCTCTGTTTCTGCTTCCTCAGATGGCTCAGCCTCTGCTTCGTCCTCCTGAGATTCTTCATCAGATTCTGATGAATCATCGGTTGATTCTAGAGGTTCTTCGACTTCTTCTGCCTCATCTTCTGATCCTTCAGCAACTTCTTCCTCTGGCTTCTCTTCTTCCACATATGGAATGAATTCAATGCCGAGTGCGTTTCTGATGTTTAGTAGTGCGATGTCCAATTCAGGAAGGTTGATTCTACCGTCTGAGTTAATGTCCATCAGTTTGACTAGCTCCTCAATTTCCCACGGTGGAAGGTTTGCAATTTCAGCAGCACGTAGTGCGTTTGCGAATTCTACCATGTCGATAGAACCAGAGTTGTCTGTGTCTGCCCACTCAAAGAATTGGACAGTAGTAGTACCTCTGCTGCAGAGCCACTTGGTTAGCTTGACAAGGTCCTCATCAAATACCGGTCCACGCGATTCTTCTTGTTCCTCTTCCCCTCTTGGGATTAGGCTTTGGATGACAAGGCCAAGAGTCCCAAGCACAGCGCCAAGGCCGACAATCACTCCGTTGTTTGTTCTTTGAGTGTCATCTGGATCGATGTTAGTAGCCATACCGGTTTCAGGTGGTATTGCGATACCTGCAACGTTAGAAATAGCCTCAATTCCTGCCCATGCTGCAAAGATAATCATGATGATTGAAACAGTGTTAGCTGTCTTCACATCTGAGTTTATCCAGTCGGTAAGGGGTGAACTAGCACCTTGCATGCGTGCGCCTTGTAATCTCGGCATATAATTAGTATCCCTTTTTTTAGAGGGTACTAACCTTGATTTCTCGGAATCATTCCTGAATCCATTC
>JAYYDR010000130.1:0-11718 GCA_036160735.1 Thermoplasmatota archaeon | reverse complement strand
TGTACACTGGAGCGGTTCATGATAACAGCGTCTTGCATGTTGTAGCCGTGTAGGCTCATAACTGCAACGATGAAGTTCTGTCCACCAGGCCTGCTGTCGAACTTTGTAGTGTCCATAGCTTGTGTGTAGGTGATTGAGCGCTGTGGGTAGTGCAAGATGTGTAATCTCGTATCAGGTCTTAGCCTGTAGTTTGAACTTGGCAAACCAAGTGACTGCTTTACCATTGCAGTACCTCCGGTAACACGTGGTGTTGAGTTGTGCTCGGGGTATGGAATCAATGAAGCACATACACCAAGGACGAGTTGTGGGTCAATCTCACAGTGAGTGTGCTCTTGAGTATACAACAGTGGCACGTTGAAGATTGCATCAGCCTTCTCTCCATTCGGCATTGTAACTCTTGCTTGCAGGTTAGCTTCCTCAGCACCTGGCTCACCAAGGTTTAGCCATGTTACTGCGGAGTGACTTACTGGTCTACCAGCGTATTCGTTTCCTTCAGGAACTACTTCAGGAAGAACGAATGGCCTTGGAGCGATGTATAGGTCTTCTTCTTCTTCAGCATCGATCCACTCAACAACACCTTCGTTGACCAGGTCCTTGAATGTAAGTTCTCCCGAACTTACCATTTCCAAGTGCTTCTGAGTTAGTCTTGGTGCACCATCGTATAGAATCAATACTGGACGTAGGATTCTTCCCTTGTCTGTGTTGATGAATATGTCTTTGTTGACATTGTCGTATCTGATAGATACTTCAGGTCTGATTGCACCACGGCGGCGAGCATTCTTGAACTGAGTGACCAGATTCTTTCCACGCTTGTGGACACCATAGATGTCACCGTTAACGTGAATTCTGTCACCATCAGTCCAATCATCTGGCTGGAATACATCCATTTCGTCAAGTCGGGTTCTGATTTCGTCCTCAGGAACAGCTTCGGAAATGTCAATCATCTGTGCGGCGTTCTTTACAAGACCACAGTTCTGACCTTCTGGGGTTTCGTTTGGACATAGACGGCCCCATTGCGTTGGGTGCAGGTCACGTGCCTCGAAGTGAGGTTGGCTGCGAACAAGCGGGCTTGTAACACGGCGCATGTGAGATAATGCGGAAAGGAAGGTAGTCCTATCCAACAACTGGCTTACACCAGAGCGTCCGCCAACCCAGTTACCAGTAGCTAGAGCGTGCATGATTTTGCTTGTCAAAACGTCAGGTCTCAAACAGGATGTAATCTTTAGTTCACGCTTTCTGTTGTGGTGCCTCTCGAGTTGATACTTCAGATCACGTGCGAGTTGGCCCATGGATACACGGAACAAATCTTCCACAAGGTCGCCAGCGAGGCGAACACGCTTGTTTGCGTAGTGGTCCTTGTCGTTTGGCTTCCTGCTCGTGATTGCCATTTCCAGTACCTGGCGTACAATCCTTCCAAGGAAGATTGCTTTCTTCTTTCGATCTTCGACTTGGTCGCCCAAGTGAGGTAGAAGTTCACGGTCTAGGAGTTGGTTTACTCTAGCTTCACGGTATTCTTTCTGCTGACCTGCAGCGAATTTCTTCTCTAACCACCCGTGTGCTTCATCCATAGAATCGACAGCGTATTCTTCGTTGTCTTTTACTTCGTTAATGTTAGCAACGATGAACTTGAAGGTCTCTGTTGGACCTGCAATCGCTTGGAACAGTTCTTGGTCATTCTCGATACCGAGAGCGCGCATTAGCAATACTACAGGGATTGCAGTTGTACCAGCAGTACTAATCTTGACCATTAGCATACCATCACGGCGCTTCTCTACTGTAAGTGGCTTCCTCATACCGTCCTTTTGTGAGAAAATCTTTGCAACCTCTGTCTTCTTTGCGTATCTCTTGTTAATTTCAACAGTAACACGGTTTGGAGCAAGGTCTTCCATAGAGATTAGTACTCTCTCAGTACCGTTGATGATGAAGTATCCTCCAGGGTCAAGTGGGTCTTCGCCCTTCTGGCGAAGCAACTCTTCCCACATCTTTCTGTCTTCATCAGAGGTGGTTGGGTGTAGTACACGGTCACCTGCGATGTGATTAGCGTGCAGATTACATCTGCGGCTGCGAACCATGATTGGCATGTTACCAACCTGAACGCCTTTTTCTGGTTGTGTTGGCACACCGTTTCTGTAAATGGTGAAATCCATCTTCACAGGTGACATGTATGTCAACTTACGTAGGCGGCATTCCATTGGCTGTGAGGGGTGGTCACTTCCATCCGCTTCACGGATTGTTGGCTCGCCCAGTTGAATGTTCTTGACGCGGATTATGATGTCTTGGTCGATTACGTCGAGTTTGATTAAACCGCCCTTATCGTCTTCGACTTCTTCATCGGTACCAACTCTGATGCTTCTGACGATTTTCTCCATTCGAGACAGAGAGTTGTCACCAGATGGGATACAGTCATCGTATGATGCTAGTTGGTGGTTGACTAGGCTTCTTTCTCGGAAAAATGATTCTATAATCTCCTTCATGGTATCACCTCGGCTCAGCTGCCCTCCACGATTAGTCTGTAAGCAACCGAAACACCAGCAGATGGTGAAGGTCTTACTACCTTGAGCACACGGTCTGCGAGCCATCCTGCGGGTAGAGGGACGTGCTCATCGTCATCTGTTGACGCTGCGTCATGTGCTCTTTCAGTGGTTTCCTTTATCACTTGAACAACTGGATCGGTAATCAGAATCTTTGGAAGTAGTTCCTTAGCAAGTCTTGACTCACCGGTTTCTGAATCGGTTGTCAACAGACCCCAAGGAGCGAGTTCTTCTTCCTCGCTCTCAACTGGGACAAGTTCCTGGTGTGGTACAAGAACGTGGTTTAGAACGTTAAACTTGGTACCTGCCAAGTCCATGTCATCGTCATCGAGTGCTTTTCTCGAAATAGTGATTTTTCGGCTTCTACGCTTCTGTCTGCGCTGACCTAATTCTGCAAGGGCATTCATTGCGCCGGTGAAAATTTCATCGTCTTTTGAGACACCGAGAACTGACGCGATTTCGTCGGCCGGCATGGCCTTGATATCTGTCATGTTACGATCTGTCGCAAGTTTGTGAGCATATTCTTCTGCTATGCCCATTTCCATCAAACGCTTCTTAGTTGCCGACTTTACTACCAAAAAAACACACCCCGCTAAGCCCCGATACACTAGGCCGGTATCTTGTCAGGCGGGCCTGACGGGGTTCGAACCCGCGACCGTCCGGTTAAAAGCCGGACGCTCTACCTGACTAAGCTACAGGCCCAAATGTATGTGTTGGGCTTCTTGCCCGACCTGTATGGGGTTTTTAAATCCTTTGCCACAAAAATTAGCCGTAGAAAGCATGACAGGGATGTATCTGAAGGATGGTTCCTTCTTGTGCTTCTCTTCAGCGATTGAACATAAATGCTTCGGAGCAAAATTCGCGAAAAAACGAGTGATAGCGTCTCTAGTTTAACAACCACTGTCAGAACCTACTGTAACAAGAAGCATAAATCATGCTCTATCAGAGGTACACAATGGCATCGGGAGAACGTGGTATTTTCACTCCTCAAGATGCACAGTCTGAGGTAGATCGGCAAGATAGACCTCCTCTCACTTTAGAATGGAAGCCAAACTCTACCCAGCGTATTGAATTGACCATTCCTCCTACCGTTTATCCTCCAAGGGAAGACACTGACTTGATGGCCAACAGGCTGATACAATTGGGACCTGGAAAAGGACGGAAGTTCTTGGAGATTGGTTGCGGCTCAGGTGCCTTGAGCATTCTCGCATCATCACTTGGTTGGAATGTTCACGCTTGCGACATAAATCCGTTTGCTGTGGCTGCAACAAGAGGAAATATGGCAAAGAATTTGCAAGCAGGAATTATCAAGGAAGGCGGAATTGGGCCCGATGGTTTTCCGTTTGAGGACAAGTTCGATTTGATTGTGTGGAATCTCCCTTACATCCCTGCACACGAGGTAAATGAATTACTCGGCCCAATGGAAGAGGCAGGACTTATCGATACAGACACACGGGGATTACAAAGTAGGTTCTTGTCAATAGTTGTCAAAAATAATCTTCTTGCAACAAAAGGGAGAATGCTGTTACTAGGTAGGACTGGAAGTATCGGGGCATGTGAGAATTTTGCAGTTAGAGTTTGGGATACACTTGAGTTTAGTGATGGTGAATCATTGACGATTTTCTGCTTGTGGAAACCTTGGGAGAACGCTGAAAATGCATTCGTTCAAAGCACCGGTTCAACCAACGATGATTTATTTAAAAAATCTGGAGTTGGAACCCACATTTCAACTCCCTTGCAAACAGCTGGTAGAGGACGTAGAGATAGAAAATGGAATTCTATAGAAGGTTGTTATGCAGGTTCGTGGATTGTAGCAGAAGATACAGAAGTTAACCCTGGCTTGCTACAGCTATCAGGTGGTTTGGCAGTAATCAACTCAATACAAAGTGACCGCCTAAAACTCAAGTGGCCTAATGACATTCTAATCGATGAGCGGAAATTATGTGGAGTACTCGTAGAAGGTAAATCCTCTCAAGATTCAAGCAAAGTTGTTCTTGGAATTGGTATTAATTTGCATGCATCCGACAAAGTAATTGACGGAAGGGAGATTAGTACACTCGACGAGATTGAAAAACTGGATTTCAAACTACTAGATCGAAGACTAAATTCTGAGTTATCTTCACTTATCGAAGAACGTGATGACATACCATCAGTAAGCTTCGACTCAATACGAGCAGAAATACTGAGCCATATGAAGTCACTAGGTAGGCCCAGATATTGTGAGGTTACGTACGAGAATTTCGACCTTAATGAGAGAGGTGAACTAGTATTGGGGCACAATGTCATTGATGACGGAGAAGACGTTTCATGGGTCTAATCTTCAAGCAGTGCTTCTAATGCTTCTTCCTCAACATCTTTTGTAATTCTCTTGAATATCCCAAAAGCAAGAACTAATGCGCCAACCGGGTAAAGTCCGTAATCGAATAATATGCCTCGACTAACAGAGTAATCAATGCTTGAATCTTCTAGACCCAAAATTTGGAAGGTATGGACACCATCAGATTTTGCTTCGTATTCCCAACTTCCTTTTTGGTTATCATCAAAGTCAGAGGAACCATCAGGAAGAATGATTGTTGGCCTTATTTCCCCTTCGATTACATCGAGACTGAAAATATCACCCGCCGATAAATCATACTTTATCTCGAAAGTTTCGCACTCTTCTCCATCGCAATCTACTGCGATTGGTGTCGACCATGCTTGAAGTACTAGGAGAGTAAGTAGTATGGTTGAACCAATGAGAATCATGACATCCTCACTTTTCACAGGCGGTGCTGCTCCTCCTGCTCCCATGACCCTGCGGAGGAGAGAGGGCTCTTCAACGCTTTCTAGGCTTGCGAGTAAAATTCATTCTCTCTCTTACAAGTCTAATTTTCCCGCTAGAGGTTACAGTTTTGATTCTACTGTTTAACAGCCCTTCTTTGATTGATTCATAATCCTCTAACCGAACCATGAAGATACACTTACCGTCTTCAAAATCGTATAATTTTAGTGGATAATTTGACGCATACTCCGAAAGTTCAGACCGACTTTGAAAACTTACTACCTCACATCCAATCCACCGACGTTTGCCTCGAAGAGCCTTCGTCAATTTCTTGGCCATACAACCTCGTCAAGGGCATTTATCTTAACATAATGCCAACGCTGCCCTTAGTGAGGGGACATTATGGAGGAGGATTCTCAACAGGAATTCAAGCAGATTGGAATGCTCCAACTAATCCGTAATATGCTCTCACCCAGGACCCTACCACATATTATCATGATAGCAGTCATTTCATCTATTCTGCTATTTTTGGTTGGTACACAAGAAGTACTTGTTGCAATGTCTTTCATATCATTGTCAGTTTCCTATGTCGTCATATCTATGCTTTCTAACAATTCAATGATACAAAGCCTCACTAAATTACCTGAAGAAAAAGGTGATTCACAGTGGATTGTACGTTTCTTATTCAGTTTTAGAATAACCATAGTACCAATTCTAATGGCTGCAGTTATTGTCGGCTTGTTGTGGAGTTTCACTGGGGGAAATGATAACGCTTGGATTTCTCCTGCTCTCGCTTCGTTGTTCATTGTTTGGTCTATTGCCCAAGCTGCTTCTTTTAGAGCAGGAATGGTGGAGTGGTTGGCAAATGGACTCGGAGATGCGAAACTTCACACATATCAAGAGAAGATATCAACTGCTTCACAAGTTGTGGTTGTCCAAGTTTTTGCTTTGGTAATATTATGGCTTGGTCAGATAATAAGCCAAGCAGAGAAAATGACGCTTCAGGATGCGCTTCTGGGCGGAATCGCTTTCATTATTGTGAGCGTTATTCTACAAGCCATTACCCTGTGGCTTACCAGAGGTGAAAGAGAGGCCTCAGGGAATGAAAAGGGAATGGCTGCATTTTCATTCAAGTGGATGATAGTGGCACAATTATTCATCACATGGCACGCATTTAGTATATACCGCCGTACTGCTATGAGTCCGTCTGATCTATCAACAATTATCGAAGAAGGTCTTCTCATGGCATTCACGGTAATATTCGCAGTCTGGTCACTAACAACATACACTGTCAGGGATGGTAAGCGACTGATATCTGAACATGCTTCTTTACCTCTTGGAATATCATTTGGATATGCATATGCCGGGTCAGTTGCAATGTTGACTGGAACTTTTGACAACCTGAAGGAAGTCATGATTTTTGGACACGTTCTGTCGATTTGTGCAATGATGCTATTGTTGAGACCTACCCTAAGAACTAGCAGAATGACGTCTGAGATGTTTCTCAACGCAAAAAATGTCGATATTACAATGTCGGAAGAAACTGAAGAGGTTCAGTCCGAACAAGTCGAAGATTCAGAGGATGATAATTCAGAAACAGAACAAGAAACTGTTGATGAAGAATGGCAGGAAGACGGAGAAATCGATTGGGAAAAAGGTGTTGATATCTCAGAGGGAACCGATTGGGATGGAGAAGATTCTGAACAAGAAGAAGAATCAGACTAGGCTTAGATTGGACTTTTCTTCTAAACCGGAGACCACCGCAACTACTCTGATTCTGCCTTGTAAGTCATCACTTACACGGGCGCCTAAGATTACTTGAGCATCTTCATCAAACCGTGCAGTGAAAGCGTCTGCGATCAAACCGACTTGTCCAACAGTCATCCCCGGTCCTCCCTCAATTTGCAGTAAACAAGCCTTAGCTCCGTCCATAGACAAATCTGCAAGTGGGGCACTAAGAGCATCCTCAAGAAGTCCAATTGCATCATCGGGGTCACCTTGACCAACCATAAGAGTGGAGCCGCCAGAATGGCCAACAATTGTTTTGAGATCCATCATATCGAGGTTAATCAAACCAAGCCTCATCAATGTCCTGACCAATCCTTCAACGAATTCTTCAACCCAGGACGCCCCAACCCTCCAATCTGTTCCTCTTTCCCGTGCTTGCCAAGCCAATCTATCTAAACTCAATCTTACACAAACATCCGAGTTGGATTCCAACCTTGCAAGTCCCTCGCTGCTCACTTTCAATCTCGCTTCTTGTGCCTCGAAAGGTATTGCTGCGATAGATATCACAATCGCACCCGATAACCGTGCTTGTCTGGCAAATTCTGACGATGCACCAGTTCCTGTCCCACCGCCTAAGCCAGTAAGCAAGACCACCAACTCCACTTCATTTAGCAGGGTCCTGGATACCGAGGAGGCCTGTCTCATCCTCTGCTCTCCCAGAGGTGGAAGTGCAGCGCAGCCAGTTGAATCTAAGTCCTTACCCAAACGAATAACGTGTGCTTCTGGATAGTCAAATGAGGACTCATCAGCATCAATCAGTACCAAGTCTATTCCATGCCCTGTTCGAGAGTGGGCACGTTTTGCCCATGAGCAGCCTAATCCACCGACGCCCGCAATCAGGATTTGGGCGCCATCCATGACAGACCCTTACCGAGGAGGTTATTCAATCTCTGCCCACATATCTCTGATAGCGACGTCTTGCGTCTCTAGCCCAAGCATTGTCCGGTTCAAGCTTCAGAACTTTGTCATAAAGTTCTACAGCTTTTTCAAAATCAGAAAAATGCCTTCCATACAGATGCGCTAAATTGTTCAATACTGGTATGCATTCATTATCATCTTCTAACATTTTGAGTAGAATTTCTTCAGATTTTCCGAGATTATTTCGAAGCATTTCTTCTTCTGCTTCTTCTAGTTTGATAAGCTGTTCATTTGAGAGGTCATAGGTGTTCTCAAAAGGGTGGTCTGACATAGCCACACCATAGGGGAAATAAACATAGGATTTGCCTTTGGATGTTTAGGCAAAAAAACGGGCCAAAATGTTACACTGCTCGGCAGCCCTTAGACGAAAATGCAGGGAACGATTATAGGCGCAATCCAAGTCCGATTAAACACCGGGGCTGGCGATGCTAATGTCGAAGGTTTTCCAACGAAGTCTCCTGCCTATTATGCTTGTAACTTTGATGCTCTTACCGGGCGTCACCAACGCCTATCCAGACGGCATTGGTGCAGGTGGTCATTCACACAATGGAGAAACAATCGATGACGTAGCCAAAGAGGGTTGTTTGTGCCATGGAGAACTGCCGAGTAACGATGTCATGGTCCTCCTTGTCGGAGTCCCGTACACTTGGGTAGCAAACACACCATACGACATGAGATTGGAAGTTATCGGTGGCCCGGACACCAACATGGGTGGTTTTTCTGCCAGAGTTAGCGCAGGAGAATGGTCCGGAGATGGCGAAGCATGGGGGGATGATGCAGCAACCAGAACGCACCAGTCACCTAACTCAAGAATCTTTGAACTCACATGGACCGCACCTGCTGACAATTCTAGCGGAACAACCGTCGACTTCTGGATTAGCGGAAATGCGGTCAATGGAGCGGATGGTCCCGCTGGGGATTATTGGAACCAAATCGTATTCAACTTAATCGAAGCGCCAGAGGACGATAAGAGAGGAGATAGAACTCTAATCGCAGGAAGCGGCACACCACAAGCACCAGAGAGTAAGGCCGGAGAAATCGACATCTCGACACTTGGTGCTGGCTTCAGGGCACACTGGCTTGGTCTCCTAGGATTTGGCGCTGTAATCGCAGTGATTGTATTCTGTGGACTACTACTGAGGTATGGTTTCTCAACATCTTACAAAGGCCGTAGCAACTTGCTGAGACTGAGATACAAGATTAACAGAAGAGGTGACCAGTGATGGCGAAAGACACGATTACACAACTGCTTGAGAAGGTCGCTGCAGGAAAGGTGAGCGTCAAGGATGCTCGCACAGCACTAGAAGACGCATCACTCACTGAAGAACAGATGGATGCCGCAATCAATCACGGAGTGTTCAATCCAGCAGAACCAGGTACAGTAATCTCAGCATCTTTAGCACCATCAGGTAAATCTGCACTTACAATCTTCTTTTTCTCATGGGGAATATTCTGGGCATTGTATTGGTTTGGAACCATGCTATACGGGCTGCTCAACGGCTCCAGTTGGGAACAACAACAACTATCCTACCACATGGCCATGGGCATCACAACCCTGATCATGATGGGGATCATATATCTGAAATTCGTGTTGCCTGACACAATTATTGTCAAGCACAGCCAAAACAAGTACATCCCTGAACATCAGAAGGATTGGAGAGAATACAAGTGGTGATATTATGGACGACAGGAGATTAAGACCAGCACCATCACTTGAAGACTCTGTTCTAGGTTCACTCGGTGAAGTCTCAGTTAACCGTAGGCAATTCATGCGCTACGGATTCAACGCTGCTGGTGGTGTACTAGCAGCAACGCTTGGAGCACTAGGTTTCGCAGCGATTCTGATGCCACCATCCGGTGGTGGAGGAGGAGACTCTTCCGTTCTGTACTGGGCAAAGGGTCGTGAAGAAGAAGCATGGTATGGAGCAAAGCACCTTCAACCAATGATGAAATCTGATTTCGAATCTGAAGCTGCCAACTCAAATGTTGGCATGGCTGGTGCCCAAGGTGTTTGGAACGGACTACCTGTAATTGTCAATTACGTACCTCACGCTGAAAACTCAGGCAAGCCCGTCGCAGACAACCTACCAAGATTCCAAGAAATGGCAGGTTACGACATCGGTGGAAACTACGTAGGCCACGCTACCGAGTTCTTGCTTGGAAACTCGGAAGTCTTCGATCCAAACAACAACCTAGTCATGAGCTTTGCAAGATGCACACACCTGTGTTGCATCCCAGGATGGCAACTTGTAACAAACACTCAAACCGATGACAACTGGACACCAGGTGGTGGAGACGATGGCGGAAGCAAGATGTTCTGCATTTGTCACTCCAGTAGATTCGACCCTACCGCAATCGAGGTCAACAGAAACGCAAACAGGTCAACTGGTGCTTCCTTCGAATACCTAGGTATCAGAAGAGCCGGTGGCCCTGCGCCTCTTGGACTACCAATCATTCCAATCATTATGAACGGAGACACAATCGAAGCGTCTTCTGATTACACGGGCTGGTTGACCTATTGCGACTGAGGTGATTATGTGAGCACAATTTTCTGGGTACTTTGGTTCTTCATAGCATTCATTATTGTCTTGATTGCGTTTACACTACGCAAGGAAAACGAAGAGATTCCTCGCAGAGAAATACTGCGTGCTGTTGAATCCAGCGGCAAGATGGGGTTCGCTGAGCGTGCTTTCTTGTGGGTATTCTCGTTCTTGGATACTAGATTTAGAATTCAAGACTACTGGAATATGTCCAAGGGTGCATACTACAACATGCACAGACAGATGCCTCTTACACACGCAGAGAAATACAAACTTCGTATCATTTGGTATTGGTATCCTTTGTACTGCTTGGGTGGAATTTCATTCTTGTCATTCATTATCTTAGTACTTACAGGAACGGTTCTCGGAATCTACTATGTTCCTGGTGGAGAAGGTGACCCTTCTCCAGCATATGCTAGTATGCAATTCATCATGACCCAACTTCCGTTCGGATATATCATCCGTGCAGTACACCACTGGGGTACACACTTCATGGTAGCATCGGTATTCTTGCACATGTGCAGAGTATACTTCACTGGAGCATACCGCAACCCACGTGAATTGAACTGGCTGATCGGTGTTGCTCTAATGGCACTAACAATCGTTTTCGGATACTCTGGATACCTACTTCCGTGGGATACATTGGCATATGGAGCTGCTGTCATCGGAATTAACCTAGCAAACGCAACACCATTGATTGGAAAATACATTGCTACACTGCTATTCTCTGGTTCGTCCCTGTCCCACAGAACTGTAACACGAATGTATTTCATTCACGTATTCATTCTACCAGTTATCGTTACTACTCTAATCATCATACATTTGTTCATTGTATGGGTACAAGGAATAGCGGAGCCGCATTGATACAGGAGGGATAAGTTTGGGAATTATAGACAATTTTGGAGCAGTAGCATCCTCATACATGGACCAAAAAGAGCAATTGCAATCTGCCGAAGAGAAGCGTAAGCGTACTCGTGAAGGACACGGTTTCTGGCCTCATGAAGTACTTCGTGACAGCCTAATCTTCGGTTTCATGATTTGCACACTTCTATTTTATGCGTGGTTAATTCCGCCACCACTACACAGTGCAGCCGACCCATTTGCACAAGCAGGATTCGTTTTCCCTGATTGGTACGTACTGTTTTCTTACGGATACCTAAGATGGGGAGAATATCTACCG
>JAYYDR010000129.1:0-8535 GCA_036160735.1 Thermoplasmatota archaeon | reverse complement strand
TTTTCATCAAATGTTTGATAGTATGGCACAGTAGCAATATTTTCTGATATAGAGTAGCATTATTTCCTGTGGAAAACTAACCATGACATCATTGTGCATTGTGATTACTTAGATGCGGGGGGCAGGATTTGAACCTGCGAAGAGCTACTGATTTTACCTCATACGAGCGTATTTGATCAAACTTGGCGGCCTCTGCAGCAAATTGAGGGACTACACTCGTGTGTATCAAAACCACAACGCGTTAAAATGACATCAACCGTACTTACATCGGTCAATAGTCCTCAATAGAACATTGGAGATTCTAAAGGATTCAACTATCTAGATTGGTTGTATCCCTAAACCCGAGGCCCTATTCATGGATGGGAAGGTACATTATCGCACGATGTTTCTTTCTGACTGGCACCTCGGCATGAAAGGTATCAAGTCATCCGAACTTCTTGCTTTTCTCGAATCACACGACGCTGAAACCATTTACTTAATCGGCGATATTGTTGATCAATGGGTTCTGGGAAAGAAGTGGTCATGGAACATGGATTGTGACAACATCTTGCGTAATCTTTTGGAAAAGGCAAAGCGCGGCACAAACATCATTTATGTCCCTGGGAATCATGACGAAGCTTTCAGAGCATGGGCAAATACCTCAATAAACGGAATCAAAATCCAAAAAGACGCCGTTCATACAACCGCAGATGGCCGAAGGCTTTGGATTCTGCATGGTGATGAATTTGATTTATTTATGAGACACAGCAGATTCCTTGCGAATCTAGGTCACTCTATTGTTCAAATGCTGATGAAAATGAACCGTCCCGTGACTTGGTTCCGCAAGAAAGTAGGCTTGAAACAATGGTCCCTTGCAACTATGGCGAGGCGCGCTTTTCAAGAAAGCAGTAAGACATACCGAAGATTCTCATCAGTTGTTACTGAAGAAGCGGCGAGACTTGGTTTCGATGGTGTTGTTTGCGGCCATATCCATAAGGCAGAATTCAAACGCATCAATGGGATAGAATACTGGAACGATGGCGATTGGGTCGACTCGTGCACGGCAACTGTTGAGTTGATGGACGGAACAATGCAGATCCTCCACTATCAGCCGCCATCTGAAACCATTCGGGCATTGTGCCAGCGTGCTTCGATGCGAGAATCGAAGGACTCAATCAACAAAATTCTCCATATTCCCGAAATCTTGGAAGGGGTGGGAACATGAAAATTGCTTACGCACTAGCCGGAGAAGGGCGTGGGCATGCAGTTAGAGCGATATCGCTTGGAAAAGGACTCATTGAGCGCGGTCATGAAATTGAATTCTTCACATGCGGCGATGCCCTCGAATTGCTTAGAGAGACTTTCGGTCATGACTCGGTTCATGATCTTGAAACTCCCCGATTTGTTATCGTTAACAATCGAGTGTCAATTTTGCAAACAGGCTTAAGCTCATTACGCTTCTTCAGCAAACAGAGACAGAGGAATAAAAAGTTTGCAAAAATGCTTCGTGCTTTGAATATACAAGCCATCATCTCTGATTTTGAACCAACGTTCCCAAGAGTTTCTCGTCGGTTGAAACTTCCATTCATTTCCTTCAATTCTCAACGGTTTTCGTTGGATGCAGAGTTGGATAATTTGCTGACATTCCGCCAGCGTGTGAAACTCCTCCCAATCAAATTCCTTTGTCGGTTTTTTGCCCCGAATCCACAACTCAGTTTGGTTTCAAAAGGTTTCAATCTGAAAGCAAAAAAACCAACAGCTCATATCCTCGGACCAATGCTTAGGCCAGAAATTTTCCCTGGGGCATGGAGGCCGACTGACACGCACGTTATTGCCTATCTTCGATCAAGCGTGCTTCAGCACCTCCCGGCCATTGCTGAGCATGCCAAATCGCATGGACTTTCAATTAAGTTGTATGGTCATTATCCGCAAAACGTTCCGGATAACGTCGAAATTCGGCCAATATCGAATGACGGATTTATTAACGATCTTTTGACAGCAAACTGGATTGTTCAAACTGCCGGCACTCAACTATTGGGAGAAGTAGGGACAATTTCTATCCCCTCCATGTGTATTCCTGAACCGGGACAAGTCGAACAGGAGATTAATGCGATTCTTGCTGAAAAAACGTTGCCTAATGTAAACGTCCTAAATCCCAAATCAACATCCATTCAAGATCTGAACATAATGCTCGAGAAGTCCCGAAAATGGTCGGTTACTCCTGTCATAAAAAACGGTCAAACTGAGGCTGTTGAAATTGTTGACGATTTCATAAATGGTTTAGAATGCCGAATAACTTCATCTAATCAAAGACAAGAACTTGCTCTTCGTACAACACATGAACAGGTTAATCCCAACTGATAGCGTGTTGCTTGAGAACCCATCGAATGAATGGTATGTAACCCGTTCTTTATTGAATGAACTTATTCCCGAATTGTTTGAAGCATATCCGAAACAAATGGTTTGACGTAATTCCAAACTGTTTTGTGAACCTCTGAAACAGAATGACGGGTATGGACAACGGGGTAATTATTTTCTTGAGCATGTAGCATAAACGCTTCTCGAAGCAATTTTTGATATTCTAAAAACGATCTTGTAATCGAAGGTGAAAGAGCCATATCCGCTCCTGCTTCATAGTGATTTAATTTTGTTAGAGAATCGTTGTACATCATCCGGTTGAGCAATCTTCGCCCTCCAGCTTGCAAAACCACTGTAGCCGTTGGTTCTGGAAGTTTGTTGTACAATGTTTGGATCCAATCAGAATCCCCTCCACGAATTGATTCACGAATCAATGGTGTCAACGTGAATCGATCCGCAATGACAACGAAACCAGCTTCAAGTAAAGGTTGGATATCATGGATGTACTGATCGTACAAATCCGTAGCATACAACAAAGCCCGCGTCCTCCAATTGAGATTGTGGATTCCTGAGTTGGATGTTTTGATAATTTCTCCAAGGAGGCTTGAACGCGCCAACCCAACAACCTTTACTGCAACACCATGTGCTTCAAGGCGTTCACTGAGCAATCTTGCATGCATTGAACGGCCAACATGGTCAGGCCCTTCTACAACGATGAGTTTTCCTTCAGAACTCATTGCCTTTCCTCCAGTGTACCCCAGTCAAATGATGACATTCGTATCATTTCCGCCATGCGGTCGTTTTCATCGATTGGCTGAATTTTCTCGATGTCGACATATTGTTTGATGAGTGTTCTGACACGGGACTGTACCTCTGTAACGGTCCCCAGCGCATCCACACGGACGATGCGTTCATCTTCTACCAAACCATCATAAATTGCTTTTATTTTTGATTGAAGAATCTTGTACGATTCAAATGGATCAAACGTCCACCCCATGTCCAAACCCGCCTCGTAATACTTCAATGTCGGTCTACCTTTGACAATCCGGTCGTACCCTATTTCTGGAGGGATATCAAAGTACAACGTAATGTCGGGTTCCCTGGCAAACGAATAATTAGATTCAATGATTTCTCGTTCCACGCCTCGTGCACCATCCCGTGCCATGGCCGTGAACTTGTATCGATCGCATATGACGATACCACCCACTTCCAGCATTGGCTCAATTTGCTTACTCCATCGGTCAGCAAAATCCGCAGCGTGAATGAGGTGGAATGTTTGAGGCTTGAGTCGCTTTGAGTCCTTCCCGGCTTTCGTCGCAGCCGCTACAACTGGACTTGAGTTCCATTCAGTGTGGTGTACAGGGAGTCCAAGTGCCCGAATCCAATTGAACAAGAGCATGGCTTGTGTGGATTTCCCACTACCGTCCATACCTTCAACAGCAATCAACAAACCTTGCGAAATCGGAAATTTCTGATCCCCATCTGCCAAAGTACCACGTCCATCGTTTACCGCAGACTCCTTGACAATTGAATTCACCAATTGTTTGACATTATGTGAAAATATCAGTACTTAGTTATATAGAGTTGTATTATTTCCTGTGGAAAACTAACAACGACGTCCTTGTACACTGCGATTACTCAGATGCGGGGGGCAGGATTTGAACCTGCGAACCAATAAGGAATGGGACCTAAACCCACCGCCGTTGACCAAGCTGGGCGACCCCCGCGCAAAGTGGGCGTGAACTATCTCCCAAATGAATACAACTGTTCAAGAATGAGAAGTAAAGAGGTCAATCATGGCGGACTTCGACGATGTATCAAACATCTTAGTTCCGCACAGAAAAAAAGTACACGTCGTCATATTTTTGATGACAATCCTGATGATTCCGGGAGCACTGAAAGCACTCGAACCAATCGATATGGAATCCTACGACATGGAATCTCCTGAATTAACTGCAGAGAAGATCATTAACGAAGAGTTCACTACCACCGAGATCATACTTGGGTTTGTTGTAAGCGTCAGAGATCCTGCATACGTAGGCTCTACCCCTGTCCCTGTTCCATTTACAGGCGATGGGACTCCTGATTGGTCCAACTTTGCTCAGGTGGAAGAAATCATACCAACTGGAGAACAATGGCAGGGAGTAACCGAAGTAAACGGTGGAATTCTCAATCTAACCGTACTAAAGGAAATTGATGGTAAGCACGACATAATCAGAACCCATGTGCTTGGCGGGTACATGAAACCATTAATCAATGACGTAACTGAATTACAAACCGACGGCGTAATGAGCCTCGCTGATATATTCAGAGGTTTCATGGCAAATGAATCTGTTTTAACAAAACCCACAATGACTCTCGCAGGGCTGGAACCTCCGGTCACAAACTGGCATGATTGTGGCTCTATTGAATGCCTTAGTTTTGATGACGAGAACGTTACTCAAGCACACATAGACCTTGCTGCAGCTCGCATGGCAAGTGCAAACGGTTCTGATTTCCTCAGATGGTTATCTCTGGATAGAGGATTCGTTGGTGCGTCGGAAAACGCTGGAATTGTAGGTGGGCCAATTGGTGGCTCTCTAAACGTCGACGGCACCTGGGAAAATGCTAGACCAGGGCCAGGTCGCTGGTCTGCATCTGCATCTTGGCTTTTGGTTCAATTGGATAGAGCCGCACTTGAAGAAGACGGTTGGACTACAGTATGGAAAGACGCACATTCTGAAACAAAAATACAGGACACCGATGATGGATTAGTAATTGGAGGCTACAGGTTAAACGGAATCGAGTTACTTCTACATCCACCAAATTACACTTCTGAGTACTGCCTTAACCTTAACTCTCCATGCTCGGTTGAGTGGTCAATGATGGATCTAGAAGGCCACCTAAGAAGTAACGATAACAACTCTCTAACCCTACTTGTTGGACAGGCTGTCAACGTAGAGGTAAATCGTGAGTTGCAAAACTCTGGTGGTCTAATCTTCGCTATGGGCGCAGTGATAATTTTACTTCTTTACCTCTCATTGAGAAGGTGGTCTGATGTTGGGATAGTTACCGTGGCGCTTGGCGGTGCACTGCTATGGATGCAGGGAATGATAGGACATGCCGCGTCAATATTTTCATGGCTTGGTGTTGACTTGATTTCGAGATCACAATTTTCCAATCTACTTCCAATCCTTGTATTAGCTCTAGGAATTGATGATTCACTGCATGCACTTCACCGCTACAAAGAGGAAAGGGGATTAGGAAAGTCCGCAACAGAGGCTGGAACAATAACCGTAAGTAGAGTTGGTCGAGCGATAATGCTCACCTCACTTACTACAATGGCTGCCTTTTCTGCTAATCTATTCAGCGATATCGCTGCATTGAGATCATTCGGTATTGAGGCTGCACTAGGTGTCTTAGCCGCATTCTTACTGACTGGAATCTGGGCACCTTTGGTAAGAGTTTCATTTGATGAATGGCTAGAAAAAAGAGAAAAAAATACTACTCCTAATGCCAATCATATGTTCGTTAACAAAGAAAGACTACAGAAGGTTGCTATCAAGTCGGGAACTGGTAATAGACCTCTCATCATCGCTGGAATTTGTCTTATTCTTGCATTACCTGCAGCGTGGGGAATGGTTCAACTCGAGGGTGATTTCCAGGTCGATGATTTCCTAGATGATGAGTCTGATTTTGCTCTCGGCGTTGGTATAGTAAATGACAGATTTTCAGATGAAGGTGAACCTGCAATGCTCTACATTGAGGGAGATGTTGCTGATCCTGAGGTATTCAGGGCGATTGGTGAATTTAGGCAAAATTCCAATATCGAAACCAAGGGTGTGGTCGATAAGATGACCAGAACCCCTGATGGTTCTGTGGACGTTCTGGCAATAGATGAATTCGTCATGGCAGCCTCTGCATCTCTGATGAGTAATCCACAGCCATTCTATGATAGAGGGTTCAATGAATCGAATTGCAATACAAAGGGTGCTCTAAACGCACCTGATTTAAACGACAAAGATTGCTTAATTTTCTTCTATGGAGTGCTCTCTCTTGACGGAATTCCAGGAACGGAAGTTCCATCTTCATTGGTCGATCTCTACATAGACCCTGGAGTTGAATTAGATCCACAACGTGTTTGGCAATCGATTGATGGAGAACCGGTAACCTATGATAGAATGATCATAAGGTTTGGAATAACTTCACCAGAGCATTTCCCAACAATGGGCCCGGGAATTGAGGAAATCAAACGAGACCTGAGTCCATTATTCAACCTGTCTAGTGGAACTTGGGAGGAGCCAGGGGATACAGAGGAAGACAAACCTTTGACCTGGGTGATGTTAACAGGTAAACCGATTACAAGATTTGTTGCAGGTGATAGAATGCAAAATGAAATGCAATCATCCCTGCTACTTGGTTCAGTATTTGTTCTAATTACTATGTCAATCGGGTTCCGCTCTATCAAGCAAGCCATTGTTTCACTAACTCCGATATTACTGGTCGTTGTTTGGCTATACGGCCTAATTTATGCGTTCGGATATTCTTTGAATATAGTCACCGTTACGATAGCCACTATCTCACTTGGGGTTGGAATTGACTATTGTATTCACGTTACTGAACGGTATCGAGAAGAGAAAGAAAAAGGCAAGGATCACCATCAAGCACTCCACGGCGTGGGTGGAGCATGCGCGCTAGCACTAGTCGGTTCTGCAATCTCTGACGTAGCAGGGTTCGCAATTATTGCAACATCCTCAATGGGTCTGTTCAATACGTTTGGATTGTTCTCTGCAATCATGATTGTACTCTCACTAATCGCCTCGATGGTCATAACCACAGCTGCGCTTGGCATCATGCACCAAGGCTTCAAAATAAATCCTCAAACCGAAGAAAATCTAGACGATAACCATCAAGCGATAGACATTAATCCTGCTGAAATGTGAGGTGTGATTTGACACTGAACCTGTTTCAATGATTGGAATAACAAATACTGTTGCAGATAATTAGGGCTGTTTCTGTATTACATCAGTTGCGCCTGTTGATGGTTATCCCAGTTTTATTCAGTAGATATTGAGGCTTACGACAATTTTGTATATTGACTAAGGAATTCCCAAACTATCAATGAAGAATCAATACCTGTTGGATTTCCATCAGACGTAACTGGTGCCCAGAGATTGTTGCTTGGATAATCTTTTTTGTAGGGATTATGGTGTGCGAGATTTAAGGTGAACAATTGAACGCTAGCATTATTTTGACATTGGTTATATCCTAAAATTGAGTAATCAAACTCAAAAATTTCTATGTCAGGAGTTGAGCCTGAGCAACCGTTCATATCAGCCCATAGTTCCAGGTTGCTGATTGCACCCTGGCAATCATTACCACATGAATGTTGGACCCAGGGTGAAAAACCGTACGTTTCACCGTATGGAATTACTGGGTCATGAACTCCATGAACTTCCATTACCGGTATAGGTGAATAATTGGAAGAAGGGGGTTCCAACAAATAATGTGCCATACAACCTGCAGCAGTAAAAAATTGACTCAGTTCATTTGCTAGCTTTTGAACCATTGAGCACCCATTGGAATAGCCAGTCAAATATCGTCTCGCATTATCTGTATTCCAAATATTTTCAACTTGCTCAGAAATCTCTAAGATGAATCCTAAATCATCTACACCGTTCTCACTTGCCTCACCGCAACACCATCCTGAGTTCCATGAGTTTTCGTATCCCAAAGGATAGACTACAATGAAGCCAAATTCATCAGATAAATCATCAAATCCGGAAAGTGTTTTTTGAATCTCAGGATTAGAATTAAACCCGTGAAAATCGAACACTAGTGGACATGAGTTTTCAAGGCAATGTTGAGGATCAATGGATTCAGGAGCGTAGATATCCCAGCATCTTTCGATTTCATCAAATGAAGTGCAACTACTGCTCAAACCATGTGTCCAAGATGATTCGTCGCCTGAAATTTGACCCCCGTCCTTAGAGGATTGATTAAGCGGATCTTTGAGGCATCCAGAAGTGGTAGACACGAACAATAAAATCACAAAAAGGGATAATACCTTACGCATCATTTTGCTGTATTCGTTTGAGTTTATACGTGTTTACCCAACGAAATATGTCCATAAGAGATGCTAACTTCTACAATGACCCAAGCAAAGGCCGTTGTTCGAAAGCGTTTCGAATTACCACTTACAACTTGTTTAATTTCATT
>JAYYDR010000128.1:0-26005 GCA_036160735.1 Thermoplasmatota archaeon | reverse complement strand
GCAATTCTGACAGGCTCAAACGACAACGGAATAAGTGGTTTTAGAATATTGATTGCATCTTTAACCTGTTGATCCAGTCGTTGGAATGGGTGAACTGAAAACCGACTCTCTTCCAGTGCTAGTTCAATTCTAGTCCTTGGGTGAGGAGTTTTTGCTTTAGGGTCGATGGCGGTGGAGTGAATCTCCTGAATGATCAATTGTCGCTTCTGCTCAACCATTTGCTTTCGCTGGTTTGTAGTTAGTTGAATCGTTCCCTTTTCCAGAATTGTCTTTGCGATTTCTTCAATGTCTTGAGTTCCGAAAGTAGACTCAATTGCATCTTCTGTTGGGCGGTCACCACCCTTTGCATCATGCCAAACTTCGTCTGTAGCTAGGAAATCATCGATGTCTACATTCGTTGGATCATTCCGGAAAGATTCGACCAAATCCGGGTCAACAAGTATCTCGTAGCGCTTCCCGCCGTATTCATATCTCGCCAAGACGGCTTCGTCTAGGCTGACCATGAATCTGTTCACTCCTCGAGTGGTTTGAGACGGTCGATTTGCTTGTTCACTTCGGCTCTGTCTAGGACTCTATATCCTTCAGCATCAATTACAGAAACCTCAACTGCGTCACGGTTCAACTCTTGGTCGTTAGCATTTCTTAGTGCTTCAAGTCCAAGTTTCATTGCAGCATTTAGGGTCAGGTTGTCTTTCCAATTCTTTTCGAAGTAATCGATAACAGTGTTTCTTCCGCTACCGATTGCTCCAGCGTGATATGATTGGTATGCTCCGGATGGATCGGTCTCAAACAGGTGGATTCCGTTTTCATCTACGCCACCGATTAGAAGTGCAGTGCCGAACGGTCTACTTCCACCGTACTGGGTAAAGGACTGCTTGAAATCACATATTTTCTTTGTTAGTATGTCTACTGGCACAGAAGCGGCGTATGTGATCCGGTTGATTTGCGCTTCAACTCTGGCTCTTGCGACTAACTGTCGTGCGTCAGCTACCAACCCACTTGTTGCAATACCAACATGGTCGTCAATCTTGAACATTTTTTCAATAGATTCAGGTATAATTAATCTGCTTGCAATTCTCTTATCACAGACCAAAACTACACCATCTCTAAACTTGAGGCCTGCAGTCGTAGTACCTCTTTTTACGCTCTCTCTGGCATATTCAACTTGAAACAATCTTCCGTCTGGACTGAATGTTGTAATTCCGTGGTCGTATCCTCTTCCGCTCGGCTGCAAAGTGCCCACCTCAAGTGGCTGTCCGGGTCGGGGTCTTATCAACCTTGGCGGCATGGGCTTACTGTGAAGGTCGCAGTTCTCTCCAGTGGTGGAAAGGATAGTAGTGCCGCAATTTGGTGGGCCCAATGTAAAGGTTGGGAGGTGACTCACTTGGTTACAATGTTAGTCAAGGGTGGTGATTCTTGGATGTTTCAAATCCCTGGAACACATCTAGTAGAACAACAAGCGGAGTTGTGTTCTTGCTCATGGCTCGGGGTTGAGACCGAAGGAGTTGCAGAACGGGAAGTAGATGATCTGAAGTCCGCTCTTACGAGCCTAGAAATTGATGGTATAGTGTCTGGTGCACTTCGTTCAGATTACCAAAAAACTAGATTGGAAAGGATGTGCGAAGACTTAGGGATTAAGTCATTCACTCCACTATGGCACCAATCCAGTAAGTCTCACATGGACAACTTGGTTGCAAATGGATTCAAGGTGATGATAACCGGTGTATCTAGCGAAGGACTTGGAGAAGATTGGCTTGGGTGCGTTTTAGATGAATCTTCCCTCGACAAATTGAAAAAATTAGCTTCGAAGTTTAGATTCCATGTTGATGGTGAAGGTGGAGAATACGAAACCTTAGTTGTTGCAGGACCACACATGAAAGGCGAATTAAAACTTGATTTTGATATTAAATGGGATGGTATAAGAGGGCACTTAGAGTTCATTTGATTGAATTGATTTCAAATCTGTTACTACGCGGAATGTTCATGTCCTATACTCATAGGGACCTAGCATGGCGTTCTGTCCTCTAGACTATCGATATGGCTGTCAAGAATTCAAAGAAATTTGGTCCGAATTAGGACGTCATCAGCGTCAACTTGAGGTTGAAAGGGCCCTAGTCTGGGCTCACAAGGAGATGGGAAAGGTCTCAGACGAGGATTATGCAAAAGTCGCAGAGATTGCAGTTCCATCAATCGTTACCAAGGAAAGGGTTTCCGAAATAGAAGCGGAAACAAGGCATGACATTATGGCACTCACCAAAGCGATGGCAGAAGCAGCAGGTGAGGCTGGTTGGTGCATACACCTGGGTGCTACATCCAATGACATTGTAGATACCGCAGTCGGATTACAACTTAGAGATTCAATCATTCTACTAAGAAAGCAACTATGCAACTTAATCGATGTAACCGCTAACCTTGCTGAAAGAGAACGTGATACAGTAATGTTAGGTCGGACTCACGGTCAAGCTGCAGTACCAATCACATTTGGACTGAAGGTCGCAGTCTGGCTGGATGAGATGCGAAGACAGTTGGTCAGACTAGATGAAGCAACACCAAGAATTGCAGTTGGTAAATTCCTTGGCGCAGTAGGAACAGGAGCAGCTCAAGGCGAGGGCGCCAGAGAATTGCAAAGACTTATTCTCACACATCTTGGTCTGCAGGTTCCACTAGCTACCACTCAAGTTGTAGGTAGAGATAGGTACATCGAGTATGTCTCATGGTTATCCAACGTTGCATGTACATGCGAAAAGATTTTGCAGGAAGTTAGGAATTTGCAAAGGTCCGAAATTGCTGAAGCGGGAGAAGGATTTGATGTCAAAAAGCAAGTAGGCTCCTCTACAATGGCCCACAAAAAGAATCCAATCAAGTCTGAAAATGCATCAGGTCTTGCAAGAATTGTCCGCTCATTTATCATTCCAACTTACGAAAACGCTTTACTTTGGCACGAGAGAGATTTGGCAAATTCAAGTTCTGAGAGATTTACACTTTCCCATGCTTCAGCTTTGTGCGAAGATGTGATAGCAAAAACAGCGAACGTTTTGACAAATCTATGGGTCGACGGAGACAGGATGCTTGCAAACATTGCGAGCCAGAAAGGTCTGGTTATGGCAGAGAAAGTTATGATAGAACTTGTTAGCCACGGTATTGGGCGTGATGAGTCACATGAGATTTTGAGGTCAGCATCCTTCGAAGCAATCGCAAACGGCGAAGAATTGATTGACGTATGTGCTCGAACACCAGCAATCGCCGCTGCGTTTAGTGCAGAGGAACTTGAAGCTATGTTCGACCCAGCTAACCACATCGGTGTCTCAGGAGAGATTGTCGATGAGGCTGTAGAGTTAGCAAGAAATGCTATTCAGTGATGGATGAATCATCCGTCTGATTCATCGCATACCTTACCAATACCATAGCGATCAATGCCGAGATAGTGAAAGCAATTCCCACCATTTTCGACATGGTGTACCAAAGTATGATCACTCCGAATAACGAAATGTATGCAACCACTTGACACAGCGCTGATGCGAAATTCAATTTCGACATCATTTCATCACTCAGTTTCCCATTGTTCTCAAGTAAAAATGTGTAAATCAAAAAGTAAATTCCCTGAAATGGAATTGTCGAAGCAATGAGAGTCAAAGCAATCTCTCTCTCATAGCGATAATTTTTTTCTTGCTCTATGCCCTGGAAAAGCATCACAGCGGTGCTAGTTCCTAAAAGAGCAGCCATTATTGTCCATCTCTTGTCTTGAGATGAGGTTCTACTCTCTACGTTAACAGAACCATCGCTCATGAAACCTTGCTTGATTAGTAGGGGTTTGTATATTGCCCCTGCTAAACAACAGAAATCTGTGTTTTTTACCTAACTCAGATGTACCTGAACGCCAATAGAATCCCACCAGTTATTGTAGCAACAATCATCAAAAGCACAATCATCGAATGGGGTCCGTATTCGTTTGTATCTTCAAGAGCGGTTTTCAACAGACCATCTCTTCTAATACCTGCTCCCAGACCTCCTGCTTCAGAGAATTCAGGGAGTGGTCTTCGAGGGATTCTCTCTCCTTTGCGGAGTTCACCGGCCATGATTCCGGGTTGGGGGGTTGGGTCTTATTGATTTTCATCATATATTGGGAAAGCAATATGTTGCATTGTCATTTGCACATGACCATGCAAGAGCCCACTATCGCTGATATGTCAATTAAGGATGAACACATAGTAGTGGCTAGCAAGACACGTGTGAGTTCGGTATGTGAAGAATTATCTAAGAATCCTGATTATGCAGTTCTGGTCAAGAAAGGTAACGATATCATTGGAGTCGTAACGGCGAGAGACATTTTCAGTAAAATGGCTGAAGGAATGAACGCTACCAAAGTTAAGGTTGACAAAATTATGCGAACAGAAATTCTTACTTTACGAGCAGATACTCCTCTGTCAAAAGGGCTAAACATGTTGAGTAACCTGTCTTCTGACGCTGTAGTAGTTACAGATTCTGAAGGAGAATTCATGGGATACTTTTCGGTTAAGGATTACAGGGAAGCAACGAGGAAATTAGAAGCCCACCAACTACTATCTGCTAGACTTTCAAGGTCGAGAAAAGCAATTTCTAAGCGGTCTGAAGAAAAAGACGAATCTGGTGGTGATTTGCTTGATTTACTCCTCGGTGATAATCTTGAAGAAGAAGAAGATGAGCACGATGTTCCATCGATGATTAGTTTGGATTGAGGTTTATCCATGAGTTTATGGCAAGCAAATTTGGATGGCTCCTCGATACATCTAGCAGTGGAGGGTTCATGTGGAGGCACTACACTAGGACTCCAGATGGCTAAGCAAGCCATTTCAGATGGTGGCCGGGTACTTTGGGCATCACCAGAGATGCCTGACCCTACGCGTTTTTCACAGATTTTTTCTGACATTTCATTAACTGAGTCATCAAGATTTCATGCAATGAATTTGGTTGGTAACGTTGACCAAGCTTTGGATTCTCTCAAAAAAACGGCGACTGCTTTACCAAACGTTTCTTTGGTTGTTTTAGATGATTACTGCCCCGAGTCTGGTCAAATACCAGGCGACGTCGTCGCTGCTGTAAACAAGTTGATTGCTGAAACTAGCTGGACTACTTTATTGATTTCCAAGGGAGGAGTGTCTATGGATACCGAGGCGCCTATCACTGCCAGAAGTCGGAATAAAATCAATACTGATGAGGTGTGGCTTCTAACTCGACCAAATGCAGATTCAAAACGAGTTCTGTTTAATTCAGAATCTCAAACGCCATTGAGGCTAGTAGAAGAAGGATTCATTCACTGATCTTCATCTTCGCCCAGCAACTTTGCCATTTCGTCTAGCGCTTCATCATCCGGTTCATCGAATTGCTCTGGATTCTTGGCTGCACCATCCAGAACATCGTCTCCAGCAATCGCAGGAGCAGCATCTTCTCTCGCCTTTGCAAGGTTTGCCCGACCACGATTTGTAACATACCAAATCATACCTAACAAAGTAAGTCCGAGAATGATATAGGTCATTTCAGTTGAATCTACCATGTAGGGTGCTGGTAGTTGTTGCCTATCAACATTTATGGTATCAGAGTGTTGATTTTGCAAGATGTCTTCTTTTGTCGACTGGTGGTTGAGCCCATCCAGTTATTGGTGGTTCGCGATTTTCAATACTCCATTGTCGGTTACTTTTTTGCTTGCACTTCGGACACCGAACACCTTGATTGGCACCCATAGATTTCATTCTAGTTCCACATTGACAAAGCGGCCTCAAGTTTCGATTCGATTCGGTTACTCTTATGGCTTCAAGGTGGAATTTGTTCTCGAATTCCATGCCCATCCATTCGATAGAATCACCAACCTCCAACCATTGTGCAAGTTTGTTCAAATCACCTGATTCACTAAATGCCATAATATTACCATTCAAAATTACGTGCCCACCTTGAAGGATTTCTTTGCTTTTAATTGTTGAGAATTGTGCGGATTCAATGTGGTCTCCAGTCGCTTGGTTTGTCTTGAAAACTCTCGAACCTATGGTAGGAGCGCAATTGTTTACTAGAATTTCAGTTGCTTGACTAGCAACATCTCTTGTCGTCGCCCTCACACCAAACATTACAGGACAAGGTCCTCTTGGAGAAATCAACCCTCGCTTTGTTCTAGGGTCCCTACAAAGAAAAGTTCCTTCTAACTCATCAACTAATCTAAGAGCATCTTCACTAACTTTTCGCTCCTCTTTTCTCCATGCAATGCCTTCCCAAGTCGAAGATTTTGCTCTCCATGCGCAAGATGCTGCGGCTCCAATACGGCCTTTTCCACCCCATTGATGTCCACCTTTGTAGAGATCAACACTGCCTCTGACGGCTTCCCAATAGTATTCTTCATTTGGCTGATTTTCAAAGAGTACCAAACCAGGGTCAGAGGGATATTGCAATCTTTCAGAATGATTAGATTTCGAGATTTGTCCTTTTAGAGGTAAGATATTTTCATTCCAGTAAGAATCCAACCATTCCACAATTGACTCATCCGAGTAGATTTCTACAGATAGTGAAGCGTTACCTCTGGTTCGTTGCGCAGCGAAAGGCCACAATCGTGTAAGTCGTGGCTCGCCGTGGCCACAGGGTAAGGCGTTGAGCAATTCATGGAAGACAAGGGTTGTACAACCACCTTCCAATGAATCGGTATCATCGATGCCAAGCCACATGTATATCACACTGGTCTGAAGTCATCTCCTTCATCGTTTTCCTTGATTCTGTTGATTACCTGACGAATTCCAATATTTTCGTCGACTTGAAACAGTCTAGCCCCTACAGCCCATCCCGCTCCCATATCTGAATCTCTATCTCCGACCATCAAGTCCAACTCATGGTGTGGTTTTGGTTTATCTTTCCACCAGTTTGGTAATTTGTGCACCTTGCTTCGGATTATTTCCGATGCACCATTTAGCATACCCGGATTTGGTTTTCTGCATTGGCATCGGTCTCTATTTCGATGAGGACAAGTCATTATGACGTCGATAACTCCAATTTCATCTTGCAGTTTTTTGTGTATTGCGTGAATGGTTTCTTCTCCCCAATGTCCACGCATTATCGCTGACTGATTAGTTGTGATTGCTATTCTGTATCCCAATTTTCTTAGGTCTGCTATGGCCTCTTTCGCCCCTGGAATAATCTCCAATTCATCAGGTGAATTGATGTAATTTGGACTGCCAAAATTTAGCACACCATCCCTATCAAGAAATGCAATCGCTCCATTCCAATCCAAGTCAACCTTTCCAAGGTTAACTTCGGATATTGGGCCGTGCATGATTTCTTCTGTAATAGGACTCACCTATGTGCGTTGAGGCAAAGCCATTACATGAAGGGGTGTTTAGCGTTATTACATGGCAGGCGACTATTTGGTCGACAGGTCGATTGCGACCATTGTTGGCGCAATCGGAATGGTCCTGCTATTCATCTGTTGGAAAAGCAGGAGTGGTAGGTTTGAGCCGCTGGCACCATTTGGATGGGTGATGACTGGTTTTTACTTCTTTAACGACATTACTTTCTATCTTGAACACAATGATCCCGTGCTATCTACAATGAGTGCACTTACTCTACCTGGTGCTGTAGGAATCGCACTCTGGGAGCGAAGGGTGACTGAAGAAAAGTACCAAAACGCATTACTTTGGTTCAGAGGAACTGTCGCAGTAGCAGGTCTACCTTACCTACTAATTGCTCATGTACCAATTCTGAATGTAGTGGCAATATGGTTTGTAGCATGGCAGTCTGCAGCTTTATTGTCATTTGCAGGAGGTGCAAAAGTAACCCTTGGTGATACATTTGCGAACCCAGCTAATGGCCAGTCAGTAAATTGGAACGACTGGGAAGGCAATCACTGGTTTTTGACTGAAGAGATGTCAGAGTACTCATTTCACACCGAGTTATTGGTAAACGGAGAACCGATTTACATCAACTTCGTGCTTGCATGTACTGCAATCCAATCGATGATTATCTTTGTTGGTGCGATATCTGTCTTAGACATCGATTGGAGAAAAAGGGTTAGAGCGCTATTTGTCGCACTATCGTTGATTCACATTCTCAATTTATTCAGAAATGCAGGCTTGATTTGGCTTCAAATGGGTTATCCTGATTGGAGATGGATGAATCTTTCAATCTTCGAATTCGGTCACGCATACGCAGCAAGATTCGTATCCTTAGGAGCAATGTTCTTGTTGGCACTAGTACTGTTCGAGATGTTACCTCAAATGCACAGAAATGTCCTTGCTTTGATGAAGCCGTTGGGTGTTGACCAAAAGTCAAAACGTTCTCAGTCATAGAGGTCAGCGACCTTCATGTCGTCTGGTACATTCTCAACAGGCGGCCCTAAATCCAGTGCAGGAGGTACTTCTTGTTGTACCACAGGTTGAGGCATATTCGATGTCATTTGTGACAGCATTGCCTCTGACATGTCGTCCTTTTGATACTCTTGCCAAGCATACTCTGGGCGTCTTCTTGAGCGTATGAACATCACCCCAAGTGCTGCGAGTAATATTAGCCCCAATACTCCTGAAGATACCCAAATTACATCATTATCTACTGAAGCGATTATGTCTGAATTATCTCCTATGCCATCTCCATCGGTATCTGTATCTTCGTTAGGGTCGTCAGGGAAAGCGTCGTCCTTGTCTGGAACTCCATCGCCATCTCTGTCGAATGGGTCATAGGTAGTGACACATGATTCAGCGTACTTTTCTATCTCCTCTTCATCGATCCAAATATCATTGTTGATATCCATTTCAAAGAAATCGAATTCGTTCTTCCAATCAATGTTTGAAAGTGTTTCAATGGAGTATCTCTCATCTCTAGATTCAAGTTGGTCAGTAATCAATATCAATTCATTATCACAAGAACAAACCACTACAGTTATCTCGGATTTGTCCAAAACACCGTCTTTGTTAGTGTCGTATTCCTCGAACTCTTCACCTTCATCTTCGTTGACCTCATCCTTGGAAATCTCTCCGTCCGCATTCGTGTCAAGTTCATCTAGCATGATTTCGATGAAGTCATCACATTCCATTATTCCGTCAACAGGTGGTTCAGGCTCAGGTTCAGGCCCAGGTTCAGGTCTTTGGTCGTCGAATTCATCCCATGTAGCAATTATTGAGATATCTTCGAGGTCTGAATTGGCATAAACACTAATCTCAACATATCCTGTAACAAAGAAAATGCTGATGTATTCTTCAGCGCCACCAGTATCTGATTCGTATGAGGTTTCTCCGAATTGTCTGCCTACAGGCCCATCGTCAAACTCCATCCAGTCAAATTCTTCAACTTCAGCAAATAGAGATAAATCTCCCTCGCCACCCCATGTTTTGATTTCCATTTGATTAGCAACGGCATCTTCTAGTTCTACAAAGAATAGCAACTCTTCTCCCGCTGGTGCACTCATTGCCACGATTTCTTCACCATTGAAAAGTTGGATAGGCTCTCCGTCATATGTCCATACGTATCGGTCTTCAAATGATGCGGTAATATCGATTCGACTGTAATATTCTTCGCTTCCTAACATGATGTACCAGCGACCGGGTGTTGGGTCGTTAAATCCGATTTTATCTCCAGCTCCGGGAGCGTTTGAGTGATGATCGTAAGTTGTCCAAGTAGGATATTGCTCTAGTCTCATCATCAACTTGGCTTCTCCATCACCGTTATTCAAGTCAACTTCAAGCCTTTCAGTTCCTACCGGTACATCGATGAAGAAATATTGGTCTAAGCCTTCAAATCCAGATAACGGTCCGTAGGATAATCCGTCAGTTAGTTCAATTGCAGAATCTGGTTCGACATTGTTTGGTGCATATGTAAAGTCGGCTTGAATGGTTACATCTCGACATCCTCTGTATGATGTCATCATAATGTAATAAATCCCAGGCTGAGCATCAAACAGTTGCACAGTCTCATCATTTCCTTGATTGTAAGAATGGTCTGACTTGTCTTGCCCTCCAATCTGTCTGCCCTTACTCTCTTCGTTTTCTTCAATTATCCAGCCGTCTTCAATCCAAGCCCAATCGTCGTAATAAGGTAGTGCTTCGTAAGCAATATGAAGTTCGCAATCTCCATTTCCGCCCCAAGTGTCCACACGCAATTCTGCTAATTCATCTTGCAGGTCGACATAGAAATACAGAGATTCTCCGTTGTTGCGGCTTATTCTTTGGTTTGTAACAGAAATTCCATCATTCAGTTCTGTCATTTCATCTAATTCAGGTGGTTCAGGGGCCTCTTCCCAGTAAGCATTTATCTCAAGATTATCGATGTCATAGTTTGATGATACTGTAATCCAGTATGTGCCTTCTTCAGGCCATTCGAAATATTCGTAAACATACAGACCGTAATAGGTCTCAACCTCATAATCATGGTCCCATGCAGATGGAATTTCATCCTTTGAAATATATATTTCATATTCGGGTTCTTCGTAGTAATCCTCTTCCCATTCGAAGTCCCAAGAATACATGTTAAGATAGGCATATTGGGTATTATCTGGAATATCCATAAAGAATAGTAACGTATCCCCTGCACTTGCAGAAATATCAGAGTAATATTCATCATTTTCTAATTCGATAGCCTGTGCAATGATGGTTCCGTCAGGCATCACCCAAGCAGCACCATGAATATCCCCCAACAATCCCTGTGAGTCTTCTGTTTGACTACCCTCACCTTCTGTAAACTCCCAAAGTGTGTATTCGTCGTTGTTCCCAATCCTTAGATCATCTAGCAATCCATGGAAATAGTTGCAATCACAACCTGCTCCCATCCGTCCAATGAATAGTTCATCACAATCCTCTCCAGACTGGAAACAATCATTGGATCCAAAATCACCAGCAGGAATTTGCGAATCATTTACATCAATAAGTCCAGCAGGTTCTTCGTTAAGGAAAAATTCTCCTCCCGTACTGGTATTGACAACAACTCTAACATGAGTCCAAATACCGTCTTCGATTGTCATATTGGAGGTAGGATTTTGCGATAATGAGTATTCATTTGAGTATGCAAGATATCCATTGTTGATGTAAAGTCCCCATCCGTAATCCCCTAGCATTGTGATAAACTGAATCCCCGAGGTATCTGCGACATTAATCCAGGCCTCGATTTCAATCAAATCTGTGAATTCAGGAACATTATCATCGATGATTATGTGGTCGTCGTCCCCATCGAATCTTAGAGCATAATCTGCACCTTCTCCAACTTCGACTACTCCGTAAACAGGGAAGTATTGAGGGTCGTCTTCCAAATCATTCCAAGTAGCGGGCTCAATCGTTCCCATGTTGGTTCCAGTAATGTGAACATAGTCTTCGTCATCACCTTCACCGGGTTGCCCTTCACCCCAGTTTCTGTAAGTAAATGGTGTACCGTCATGCCACCTGAAATCTCCCTCGCTTTGATGGTCGGACAACCCTATCCATAGATGCCGAGTTGTTCCGTTGTCTATCGCGAAAGTATCGAAGAGCCACTCATCTTCTTCAGTATCATCGACTGTTACCAAGAATCCTCCCAAGCTCCTTGCAACAGATGCAGCATCGCTCCATGATGAAGCACTTAGAAGATGGTAGGTGTGGTTGTTGGCAGGATTTACAACGGTCTGTAATACCTCGATATCTTCGATTTCATTTGCCGAAGTTGTTTGAACAAATGGACTCAAGGACACCATCAAAAATAGGACAGCAAGTGATACAGCCTTGTGGTTCACAAACAGATGACACAGAAACTTGTTATTTAATCTAACACAAGAAAGACCCACTGAATATTGTCTGCGTTTGTTGAAATTTTTCCAGTATCGCAATCACTTCATCCGCTTTCCGCCGATTCTCAGTTCTGTTTTCAGAGGCATTTGATGCTCCCATGCGAATTCTTTGACAATTCTCCATCCTTTTTCTGAGCCTTCGTAATCTGTTACGTCAATTATCTTGTCTCGTGTATTTGCCTTGAATGCTGCTACAGGTTCGGCATTTCTGAAGACGAGATATGCGCTACCAAATCCGAATTTTTGCTTCAGGACCTCGGAGAAGTACGGAGCTATCGGGTCAGATGGTGGAATTACAAAGTCCCGTATTGGTGGAACATTCTTTGCTTCATCAAGTAAGTCCTTTCTTCCCCAGCAGACTTCATGCAAATCTTGGATTAGGAATCCTTTGATTAAAGTAGAATCCTCTTCGAACTCTGTTAATATCGCCTTAAGTTCCTCTGGCTTAAACGGTGTTCCTGCAAGTCTTGTGAATTGCTTGAGAGTAATTACTGGATAGTCAGAAACAAGTCTTCGAAGATACTCTCTTCTCAAGATCACAGGGTCAAGACCTCTTCTTGGTGCCACAGACCTAAATCCACCTCTGTAGTCTTGGACCATGTGGCCACTTCGCAAAAGTGGCTGGATTAATTTTCTAAATGCAGCTCTCTTCATTGCATGTCTTTCCATAAACAGGTTTGGATCGCTGTGATTCTCAAAGAACTCCAATACATCTAACAATTCTTCGTTTGGCTCTTCTCCTCGAATCGCTAACAGAGTTGAAAAGTGGTCATATGATGCCCAGACTTGGTGCCCTCTGAGGTTAATTCCTTGATGCAATTGGTTTGCACTGGCCATATTCTTGAGACTTACACGGTAAACTTCTGCTCTGCCCCTTAATCCAAAATCATCTCTAACTTCTTGGACGCTATCGAGCGCTTGAATTTCGTTTTCAAGTCTTGAATTTTGATGAAGGTGATGTCTGTGGAATAATGCACGTTCTGCAATTTCTCGAGGTTGTGGGTCTACGACTCCACCTCGAATCATTCGCTCGCCTGCTAACTTGAATCCAATTCCTTCCAAAGCATTTCGAGAGTCTTCTTCCAATTCTGTTACAGGAACTCCATTGAATTGAGATAATACTGCAACATCTACGAGTTGGTCAGAGTGATTATCAAGCAATTTCTCGAATGCGCTACAGAACTCATCTAGGTAGGCATACGGAATATGCATATCCTTAATCTCGAGATAATCGTTAATCTTGAACATGAGGACTTTGCCAATTGGGTCTACTCCCTTGAAGACAGGTAGGTACCACCCTCTGTCAAGCACAGACCTAACTTCCCAGATAAATCTCGAAACGTATGGGTCGGATTGGGTGAGAATTCGAAGTTTCCTGTCCTCTCGATTTTGTGTGTTGAGTTTCGAAACTTCTTCTGGGATTACATAGAAGGCTTCGGGCTCAGGAACCAAAGCCATTACTTTAGCAACTCGACCTTGATTCTCGAGATTCCTCAGTGCGATTGCTAATTCTTCTACACTTCGGGAGACGTAATATCTCAGTGTAAAGGCTTTGACAGGCCCCATCCTCTTGATAACATCAACCAAGGCATCCTCGAAATCCATCGGGTCATATACGTCCACTACTCTGTGGAATAGAGATAGGCGTCTTCTGCGTCCACTTACGTCTTCGAACTGTTTTACAACACATAGTTGACGCTCCAAGTTACTGATTGCATTTTTCAAATCTCTCTGCAACGACTTGTGGTCCTCACCCTTTGGGAAGTCTGCGAGTATTTCCTGTCTCGTCAGATTTTCTCCTTTGGGTATTTTTTCCAATACTAATTTCTCCATTTCTCCTAGCCATGGTTCTGGTTTAAGACCCAGAAGCATTGGTAGATTCTTTCTTGTGGTGTAACCGATTCTATTGTGTAATAATCGGCCCATTATTACGTCAGAGTCTAATTGCAAATCTTTCCAATCAGCGTATCTGAAGCCATCTACTCTGTATAGCATCTCTTGTTGTTTTTGGAATAGTATGTGTTGATCGAAGGCTGTAAAACCATCTTGATATTGCTCAAATGACTTCTGCATTACCAAGTTCTGAACCCAGCGATACTCGACAACATCTTCTTCACCACCGGTGATTCTGTGTTCATCGACTTTGAGGATATACTCAGCATCGTCAGTTTGTTTATAGAAACCAACTGAAATAACGTTTCTCATCTCTAATTCGTGTAGAATTGAATCGATTTGCCCCTGCGGGAAAGGTAGCCTATCGAAAATATGTTCTCCCATTGCAGGACCTTCACTGCCCAACATTTCGATTATCTTGACACGAAGTGCTTCATGAGCGTCTGTAATTGTCATCTTTTGCCATTTTGTGGGCTTTAATCCATCAAAATCTGTCGCAACCTCGTAGGTTAGTCCCTTTGTGTAAAGGTCTCTGATATCCTCCATGTCTTTGCCGCCCGCTTCGGCGATACATCCGAGAGTTCCGTGGATTTCTGCCATGTAGGTAGTGAACCACTTATCATCTAATTCAGGCGAACCTGTGCCCCTCAATTTGGTGATCTTGTCTTGACTTGCTAATTCTCTTACCCAGGATTCGATTGTATTGTGGTCTATTCCCGTTAATTTTGCTTTGTAGAGAGGGTTTTCCCACTTTCTGTCAAGCCCACCACCCTTGCTCATCAAACTTAACAATTCAGATGCGTTGGTTGGTTTTGGAACCTTACTTGAGTAATAATCATTCAATTGTTCATCAGTGAGTTCTGTTGCTAGACTTCTGTTTCCTAACAACCGCTTCAGTATTTCCGGATCAATATCCTTGACAAGGAATGCTCGAGTCTTCATTGATAGTAAGTCCTCGAATGTACTCATGTACAGACTCATACCAAGTCGTGAGGGAACTGGAACTTTGGAGTGAACTATTCGAGCTTCAGATTCTTTACTAGCCTGAAGGAATTGGTTCAGAGATTTTATGTCGATATCTCCAAACATAATTTCCGATTTGGCTTCCCGAATTAGCAGTGAATCTTCGATTGATCGATGTCTTTGTAACAATGCATCTGCTCTTTGCTGGAATTGCTGGGGACTAACTTCTTCAGCACCGATTCTCTTTGGTATAATCAATGAACGTCCAGCTATTTCCCTAAATCGCTTTGCGAATATTTGAGTATTCACAATGTATCTTTCAATGACTTCCATATGGTCATTTGATTGGAAAGAATCGTACATCTTCCCAGGATCGACTTCTTGGCTGGTTTTGATCAAAAGTCCGTTTTCATCAAATGATAATTCAAGGACTGCAATTCCATCCTGCTCTGCTAGACCTGCCATAAAGTATCCAAGCGCTGTATTGAATCCTCTCCCTCGACAAGATGTGATTAGGTAAGTTGGCATTCCGCCAGATACAATCTGTTCTACGATTAGCCTATTGGGGTCAGGAACTTGGAAAGAGTCCAGTGTATGCTCTTCGAGATGTCTAGCTATAGTATTGGCAACTCCTTCACTCAATCCATACACGTCTCGCAATATTACTCTGGGATCATTCTGGCGCCGCAGCGTGTTTACACTGTGCCCAATTAAATCAAGCAATGCCTTTGATAATTCTCTAGAACGGCTCCTTGCTTCACCACTCCAAGATGGAACAGTTGGGCGGTATCCGGTCACTGATGTTACATTCACTCGCGTTCCCTGAATGTTGGAAACTCTGTATGTGGAACCGCCGAGTAGAATTACATCTCCGCCTCGCAAGTTTGCAACGAATGAGGAAGATAATTGTCCAAGTATGCTTCCTTCAGCATTGAATACGAGATAGGAATTATCTGGAGCGATAGTACCGATATTTGTGTAATAAATCATCCTTGAGTAACCTCTCTTGCCGTAGAGGTTCTCTTCCCAGTCAACCCAAACTCTCCTTTCTTCCTCAAGCATATCGATGACTTCGATGAAATCATCATAACCTAAGTTTCTGTATGACCACGTACTTGTTACAACCTCAAAAGCTTCATCGATATCTCGTTCATTGATGATGACCAAACCGATTAGGAATTGTGCAAGAACATCCAAACAATTTTGTGGGAAATCAAGCATGTCCATATCTCCTGTTTGAATTGCAGCTTGTAGTGCAGCCAACTCAATTAGATCATCAACACTAGTTGGCAAGAATCTAGCGCGTGGAATACCTCCAACGTGGTGACCTGCTCTACCGATTCTTTGTAGAGCAGTTGCGATATCTCCAGGTGAACCGATTTGAATTACCATGTCGACAGAACCGATGTCAATTCCCATCTCAAGAGAGGATGAAGTTACTACAGCACGAAGATGTCCAAGTTTGAGTTTTCTTTCAACATCCAATCTAATTCTCTTGTCCATAGAACCATGGTGGCCTGCAACTAGGTCTCCGAGGTACGGTCGTAGTTTCTGTACTAGCGTCTCAGTCATCTTCCTAGTATTTGCAAAAACCAGAGTTGTTGTGTGAGCACTAATCAAATCAGAAACCATTTCGACATTCATCTCTAGTACTTTCATTACCGATAGGTCGCTAAATTTAGGAGAACAAAGCAGTATGTCAAGGTCGAGTTCACGGGCTCCACTAATTTTTGCGATTTTTACAGTCTGGTTACCATTTCTACTTTCTCTGTCGTCACTAGCAACTAGATATTCTGCAACAGTTTCGAGTGGCTCCATTGTTGCAGAAATACCGATTCTCTGCACAGGCCTCTCCAAAATTGTGTCTAGCAATGAAATTGTAAGTGCTAGGTGAACGCCACGCTTGGTTGGTACAAGCGAATGCATTTCGTCGATGATAATCCATTCAACATTAGAAACAATTGGTTGGAATCTTGGAGAGGAAATTGCGATGGCCATACTTTCAGGCGTGGTGATTAATATGTGTGGAGGTTTTCTCAGCATCTTCTGTCTTTCAGATTGGGGTGTGTCACCGGTTCTCAATCCAACTCGGATTTTACCCTGAGCCCTATCTGGAAGGTATTTCTTTTCAATCTCTTCAAGCGGACCAATCAAGTTCTTTTGGATGTCGTTTGCAAGTGCTTTGATTGGTGAAATGTATAGGCAGTAAACTCTTTCTTCGAGTGTTCCAGCAAGTGCATGCCTGACTAGTTCATCAATTATTGACAGGAATGCAGTTAGTGTTTTACCAGATCCAGTTGGAGAGCAAAGTAACAAGTGGTCTTTGTCCATGATTGAAGGAATGGCTAACTTTTGTGGTTTTGTAAAATCAGGAAATTTATCTCTAAACCAATTCCTAACCGGCTGACATAATTTCTCATATAATTCCTCAGTTGTTAGAGGATTATCTAGATATGAGATATTTGCCATGATTATCTTCTCCACTATCCGTGAGTGGAAAGCGTGTGTAAAGAGGTCATGAATGTTTGCCTCAAGCCTAAAATCACCTGAGATGGTCGAATTTAACGAATAGTGGTACACTGCGCCACAATTTTCCCAAACATTCCGATAATTATCCAAGGGTATCAAATCTAAATTTATTCATTTTTTGAAGAGGTGGTCTCATTTACTTCTTCCATCCCCCACAGGTCATGAAGGAGTTCAGTCCTGAGAGGTTAGCAAGGCTCTCGGGCATGCTAAAGCGCAGAGGAATTATCCTTCCAGCGTTTGAAATTCATGGCGGATATGCCGGATTGTATGATTTTGGTCCAGTCGGAGGAAGGCTCAGAAATCGTGTAAATCAGACATGGATTGACCATTGGCAAAGTCTGGGTAATATTGTAGAGATATCTTGCCCCACAATAACGCCATACGCCGTATTGGAAGCATCGGGACATGTTGGAGAATTTAGTGACTTTATGGTCGCTTGCAATAAATGTGGAGAGGCCAGCCGTGCTGACAGCTTGATTGAACATCAAGTATCAAACGCAGATGCATTGTCAAAGAACGAACTGGAATCATCACTCGAGGAACACAAACCTGCCTGTCCGTCTTGCGGTGCTGTAGATTGGGGTAAGATAGAAGCTCAAAATTTAATGTTCAATACAAAAATTGGAGCAGGTAAATCTGGTCGTCAAGGATTCCTGAGACCTGAAACTGCTCAAGGTATGTTCACATCATTTACATCTATTTACAGACACTTCAGAGAACGACTGCCATTTGGTGCAATTCAGACTGGTAAAGGATACAGAAACGAAATCAGCCCTCGCCAAGGAATGATTAGACTAAGAGAATTTAACATGGCAGAACTGGAATATTTCATCGATCCTGAGGCAACACCTGAGCACGATTTTTCATCTTGGAAAAATCCAGTCACTTTGATTGCAGACGGCAAAGGTGTGGTTGAAATGACATTTCAGCGGGCCGTGGATGAAGGGGTAATACGACATCCCACTGTTGGATATTTCATGGCTTGGACTATGGACTTCTTGCTATCTGTTGGAATTAATCCGGAAGGCTTGCGCTTTAGACAACATGAATCAAATGAAATGGCACATTATGCACAAGATTGCTGGGATGCAGAGATTTTAGGTTCCTACGGCTGGATTGAATGTGTTGGTATTGCTCATAGAGGCTGCTATGATTTGACTGCACACGAGGAAGCTACTGGCCAAAAATTACGTGCTTGGAGGAAGTTCAAGGAACCAAAATTAGTCGAAGTCGATGGTTGGACAATCGATGGAGCAAAAGCAGGACCTGCATTTAGGGCATTAGCAGGTAAAGTGAAAGAATTTGTCGAAAATTTAGATTCGGAAGGTTCTTTCCCAATGATGACAACTATTGATGGTCAAGAAGTTGAGATTCTTCCTGAGCACGTGAAGCGTGTTCAAACAACAGCGAATGTTACCGGTGAATGGTATGTTCCTCACGTTGTAGAGCCAGCATTTGGAATTGATAGAATCATTTGGCATGTATTGGACCACTGCTACAATGAAACCAAAAAAGAAGGTGAGGATTACACATTGCTCTCAATTCCAAATGATGTAGCACCAATCGATGTTGCTGTTTTGCCACTTTCAGAGAAAGATGGTATGCAAGAACTTGCTGAGAGCATACATAGAAATCTATGTGGCAAGAAAGGCGTATTTTCGGTCTATGACGCGAGTGGCTCAATCGGCAGAAGGTATGCAAGGGCCGATGAAATCGGTGTTCCATTCTGTATCACTGTAGACAATCAATCATTGAGTGACAATACTGTTACATTGAGAGATAGAGACACACGAGAACAAATACGACTGAACATCGACGATTTACCATTCTAAAAAACTCAATGTTCAAGTGGGGCCTACTAAAACAGATGTTCATGGTGGCTAGTGATTGGACAGAACGCCACCGTCCGATGAGTGAAAGACAACTCGAGGGTAATGAGGCTCAGAGAAAGAAAATCAGAGCATGGCTAGACCAATGGAAGGATGGTCGGCCAAAAAAACCGGGAATACTTCTAATCGGTCCACCCGGGGTTGGAAAAACAACTGTTGCTAGGGCCGTTGCCGCAGATATGGGTTGGCAGGTTATCGAGTTAAACGCAAGCGATGCAAGGAATGCTGGCGCAATAAGAAAGGCAGCAACACATGCTTCCACACACGGCTCCTTATTCATGACTCCCGGACAAAAACCACCACGCACCCTAATTCTACTCGATGAAGTGGACCATTTGTCCGGAGGTCTGAGAGAGATTTCATCCGAGAGAATTAAGACCATTGTTTCGGGTGAGGATGTTGATGATTCCAAGGCGTTGAAAGGGGACAGTGGTGGTAAAGCAGAATTACTTAATCTTCTATCTGAAACAAGACAGCCCGTCATTTTAGCATGCAATGATGAAATGGGGCTATGGGGAAGGACTTCTTCTTCATGGAGGACTGCCAGAGATAGGTTCTCCAAACACCTAATCCCTATTCGATTTGAAAGAGCGTCTAACGAAGCACTCAGAAGAATTGCTCTTCGAGTAATCAAAGAGGAAGGATTTACTGCTGACCCAGGAGCTCTAGATGAATTGGTAAACAACAATCCGGGTGACTTACGAGCACTTGTGAGAGATTTACAAGTGATGTGTTCTCTTATTGAATCTAATTTAACAAAAGAGTTGGTCAGAGAAAATATAGAGACAGGTGTTAGGGATACAACAGTCGAAATTTTCCCAGGATTAGACCAACTCTACAGGTCGAGAACTGCGAAAAAAGCGATGCAATCAACTCGTTCCTTGGATAAAAGTCCGGATGACCTAGTCGCTTGGGTATCATGGAATAATGGAGTAGTTTTCACCGATCAGCAGGCAGTAAGAAGAGGGTCCAAATCACTCTCCCTTGCTGATGGGCTATTGACGACAAGGTTCCGAAATACTGCACACAGGTCTTGGTATTGGTCCTCAAATCTAACCGGTTTGTCAGCAAGTGTAACTTCGCCAAAACCAATAGAGGGCCGTATATTTTGCAAATATCCTGATTTTTTGCGTCGTGGTTCTGCTTGGGTAAAACGTTCAGTTGTTGATCGCTTATCAGAAACATGCGGTTGTTCAAAGAAAGCGGTTAGAGAGGAACTACTTCCTTCTCTAGTTGCGGTTCAATCAGAAAATAGTGAGGACTTTTCAATATCGATTGCATTAGGCCTGTCACCTGAAGAGCATGTTGCGATTTGTGGTTTGACGGTATCTCACCGTAGCACAAAAGAACTGATGGAAAGGTATGCTAAAGAATTAGAAAAATCCAATTCAGAATCCATAATTCCTACTGTTGAAGATATTCATGAGGTCGAAACCGATAGCGAAGATGAAACTTCATCGAATCCAGGTCAAATGAAATTGTTCTAATCCTTTTCATTTGATTTGTCTTCCATCTTCTCAAACAGTTCACGGATTAACTTAACAGAAGCCCTATCAGGTGCTTCTCTTTCTTCTCTTGCCCAAGTTCTAGGGTGCAGCAATAGCAATGCTGTCATCAATTCCAGCCTTCCAAACCACATCAAGATAGAAGTGATCAGTAGAGAAGGCGTTCCCATTGAAGCCCAGGTATTGGAAGGACCATAATCTCCCAATGTAGGACCTGTGTTTCCTAAAGCAGATGCGACGACTGCAACTACCGATTCGAAGTCTGAGTTAGGCATAGTTACCGCTAAAATGATACAAGAGATTGCAAAAAGCCCGGTCCAAACAAATAGCATACCTACAATTAAGCCTAACCTTTCATTATCTACAACTTCGTTATTCATGCGGATTTGTACAACACGCTTTGGTTGTACGATTCTGCCGATTTCCCTCCAGGCGATTTTCAGTCCAAGTTTGACTCGCATCAATTTCAGACCACCACTTGTTGACCCCGCACAAGCTCCAACTATCATCAATAAGAACAGGAAAATGTGAGTGACTACTGGCCATAGCATATAATCAGAGTTTGTGTATCCAGTACTAGTTCCAATTGAAACAACTGTGAAGAGTGAATCAAAGAACCCTTCACTTAGATTACTTCCTTGTGAAATTAATGCTAAGAATACGAATAGAGTTGTTGCAACAATTACTAAGACGTAACTTCTTCCTTCTTGGTCGGCCAATACCTTGTCCCATTGCTTCTCCCAAGCAAGCCAAATCAGAGTAAAGTTGACTCCTGCTAAAAACATGAAACAAATGATAATTGATTCAACAATGAAGCTGTCATAGTATGCTATCGATGCGTCGTGAGTGGAAAATCCACCTGATGGCATTGTAGTTAATCCATGATTGAAGGCATCGAACATTGTCATTCCTCCTACCGACCATAGCAGTATGATTTCTATGGCAGTCAGGATGATGTATATCGTCCAGAGTGCAAGCGCAGTTTCTTGTAACTTAGGACGTAATCTTGAGAGCGAAGGTCCAGTTAACTCAGCTCTTGCTAACGCCATTCCCCCACCCAATACACGGGATAGTAGCATCAGTCCAAGCATAATTATTCCCATGCCGCCAAGCCACTGAGTTAGTGAGCGCCAAATCAGAATACCTTTGGGTTGAGCGTTTATGCAATCAGGAGTGGTTCCCGGAATACAATTAGGGCTCATCGAGTGCTCGATTACAGTTGCACCTGTCGTTGTAAAGCCAGACATTGATTCAAACCAAGAATTCACGAAACCTCTAGCAATGTCGGCCATTGCTGAGCCGTCAGTAAATGGTCCATGAAACACACCTCCAAGCCAAAATGGGAGACTTCCCACCAATACAGCGACTGGCCAAGCAAGTGCTACTGCAGCAAATGCTTCTCTGTCTCTCAACCTTTCCGTAGTGTCTGACCTAACACCGATACTAAGCATTGCTAATCCGATCAGGCCAGAGAATACCAACGGAATCAGGAAAGCAACAGCGGCAGTGTTTAGCCCATCTAGCCACCATGTTACAAGAAAACTGAATGAAAGAGGAATCAGCATTGCAACCATCGTCCAACCGACGATCAGAGACAATACATCTCGACGCATTTTACTCTCACACCTTGAATTTTCTTTCTAGGTCATCAACCCTATCTGGAGGTAAGAAGATGGTGAGTCTGTCTCCTTCAAGTAGAGATTTCGAAGAGGAAGGGCGCATAGTTTCCCAATCTTCGTGAATATTTTTTCGCTGAATGAATGCGACTTTACACCATTCAGGTAGTCCAGCATCAGCAATTGTTTTTCCAGCGAATTTCACTTCTGGCAAGACTGGTAGACATATTCCAATCACATCAGGTACGCTGGATAAAACTGCATACGGCCCAGGTAGTTCGGAGTGAATCTTTGCGAGAATCGTATCGATTGCAACCCTCTTCCTATCTACAGAGAATGTTATTCCCATCCTGCGGACAACATTTACCAGGTCTGCATCGTACAGAATCAGTCCGGTTCTCTCTACTCCCATGTCGCTCGCCAACAATACTGCGGCAATCGAAGCGTGGTCATTGTCTAGGGCAGATATGGCTAGATCGAAAGAAGATATTTCAATCTCTGACAACAAGTCTTTGTCCAAATGGTCACCGTGGATTATTTCGATCCCCTTTCGGTTTCCTAAGTCTGAACCAGAGAGTGTGTTTGCCTTTTCTAGGTCTCTTTCAACAACAGTGACGAACGCATTAGAGTCTAACCAAGCCTTTGCTAGTCTAGTTCCAACCAATCCTGCTCCAAAAATTGCGACTCTTGGTTTATCTGGAAAATCTACTTGCTCATGTCCAAATATACGCAAGATACGATTGAAAGAAGCTTCACCTGCAGTGGCGATTGCCAACTTATCCTTGGGTAAAATTTGGTCATCTGCGATGGGCACCCTTCCTGGTTCGCCATCGCGTTTTAGACCAACAATGAGCGGCATGCCACCTTCCACTTTATCTCCTGAATCTCGTAGAGTGCGATGAACTACAGCGCCTGCTTCGGGTTGAACTTCCAATTCTACAATGAAAGCATCCGCTTCAAATGGAATGACTTCGGTAAGTGATGATGATCTTAACCCAGACATCAGTCTCTCAATAGCACCATCAACCGGATGAACTACGTGGTCGACCCCTGCCCATTTGGATAATTTACCAGATTTGTGTTCCTCAAGGAACATAGGATTTCTAACCCTACAGATTGTCATTAGGGTTCCCTTGCCCTTAGTCGCCTCTTTGTGGACGTGCTTTGCTAGTGCGCAAGACAAGATGTTTCTTTCATCTGAATTTGTTGCAGCAACATAAACTTGTGCGGTTTCAATTCCGGCTTCGATAAATTTCTCTCTCTGAGTAATGTCCCCGTGGAGAACAAGAATATCCATGCCTTGGGAATTTTTTACTGCTCTAGCATTATTGTCGACGAGAACAACATCCTTTGCTTCGCTACGGAGTGCACGGGCTAAACCTGTACCAACACGGCCACCGCCGCCAATGATTATCCTCATGCTAAATTCTCACCTACCCATTTATTGTCCCAAGTACCGCCTGATATCTCGTAGCCTTCAGTGTAGAATGAACGTAATCTATCGATACCAGATTTGCTTCCTCCAAAGTAGTAACCATCTGTAATTTGTCCTCCTGTGCTGTGAGGTTCTATCCAATCGATGTAAGCGGTTGGTGTATGTACAAGCCACTTGCGATTGACAACATCGACAGCTCCTTCAATGTAACAATCATTCAATATTACATCGTTATCTTCACACCACTCTTGTGACATTGGGAGCATAATGTAAGCCCATGCATGTCCTTCCCACTCCGTAAATTCGGGGTCGGCAAGTGCGCCGAATACATACCATGTAGGAATACCCTTTACTCTCATTATGCTCATGAAAGCGTTTGACTGTTCGTCGCAATCACCCAATCCCATATCCAAACACTGTTCTCCGCCTCTCGCTGTACCTGGAGCATTCGTATCATATGGTATGTTGTCGTTTAACCAATCGAAGGTGGCTCTTGCGTATGCGTACGCATTATCCTTCAGGTTCGATGGAAGTGAAGCAGAAATACTTGCAGCGGTTTGGTAAACAGTTGGAGCTGTTGCTTGCCTAGAGTCAATAGCCCAAGTGTAGGTTATCCCATTTTGAGAAAAGCCTCCTCTGTCGTACCATTTTTCTTCCGTAAATTGCATGTCCCTTGTTCCATATCCTCTTTCGGATATCTCAGTGAATGTTCCCGATCTTTGGACGCTAACTCCCTCGGACTTTCCGTCGAGTTTACTGTCAACCTTAGTGGAATGCCACCATGTGTGACTTGTGGATTTTAGAGTGACGGCAAAGTCCAGTGTTTCGTGTGTTTGCGGAGGAATATCCATTCTGACCTTTACACAGTATTGAATTGAACAGTAATCGGAACCAGACCCTTGACCAGGCCACCAAACTTCGCTACCGTCCTGTGTCACTATTGCATTATCCCTACTCTTGAATGGGAAGCCACTTGATGTAACCAATGGAATGGATACTACTTCACCATCGAGCCTTAATTCTATGTCGATAATATCCTGAATTTGGGACAATGGCACTTCTGTCCCGTCATTGTATGCTAAAGCAAATTGAGCATTTTTGCTTACAACATCGCTTGGAATGGGTATAGATTCCTGTAGCCAGCCTGGGTTTGAATTGTTATTCCACAAGTCGACACTACGGACGACTGTGTACTCTGCCTCAAGCGGGTAAGTTTGCCAACCAGCCAGTGCATCATTGATGTATTCTTCAACCTCAGCCCATTTAGCCAGAACGAACTGTTTTGCTTCCGGGGTAAAAAATATGAATGCAAGGAATGCAACCAATCCAAGCTGGTTAATCCGGCTACGTTTCTTCCGACCCCTACGTTTTGTTTGACCCTTGGTCATAGCATGTCGCGGAGCAACGCCACGTCTCGCTTTTCTGGTTGGAGACCTCATGAATTCTCCTTTTACTCTAGCATCCATTCCGGAGGCCCCAGTGATTACTCTACCACAACTGTAGCATATCGAATCGCCCGGCAGGGTTTGGGCTCGACAGAAAGGACATGTCCCCATTGTCCTGTAGGCTAAACGACACCCCCATGAAGGTTCTGCCGTATAATGAAACTAAACGTCGATTTCATAATTCGATGATAAATCCAGCACTGGACCCTTAGTAAGTATATACTTACTCTTCTTCTTTTGATTTAACCTTTGATGCGTCAGACCAAATCCTACGCAAGCGCCTTCGAGCGGGCCTTGGAACTGCCGCCCAAACCCAATCATGGGCCTTCTTTTCTGCAAGTAATAGTGGTGGGATTATGAAAATCCAAATTATTGTATTGTAAAATGAACTGTACAATGCTGTTAGGAGAATTGAGGTCCAAAAGAAAGTTCTCAAAACAATGCTCCATCTTTTTCCCATTAACATACCATAGCCATGCCGACAGAAAATAAGTGCATGGGCTCTTGGTGATATGAGTGCTACCAGAATTATTGAAGAAATCAATTCAATACCGATGTTATTTTGGTTTCCTTCAAGTAGTCTGAATATTAGGAATAGGGATACCATTCCTCCCACGGCTAGCCCTAGTGCCCAACCTGTGGTTGGTTGACTACCAGTTCTTCGAACTTTTTTCCTTCTAAGGATGAGGTGGACAGTTACAGCTAACATTAAGCAAATTACTAGGTTAAGCAACGGGGGGATTTTTTCTTGAATGTATAAGCTTAGTAAGAATGAATCGCCTAAACTACCGTAGACACCACCAATTAGAATCCCCCAAAACATCATGCTCCACGCTGTAGGCAAATCATAGAATCCAGAATATTTGGTCATCACACCTCTCCAGCCTAGACTCATTCCGACTAAAGATACAATGATGGCAACTTGAGACAGCCACATCTCGCTTGCCATATTTGTCTCTGAGAGTGGCTTATTCAAGT
>JAYYDR010000127.1:0-3301 GCA_036160735.1 Thermoplasmatota archaeon | reverse complement strand
AAAAGTAACAAGTTCGGAGATGACACATATGACAGAAAAACCAGTTTGTGATTATCCAGGATGCGGAGAAGTTGGTGAAATTATCTCACGCCTATCTCCAGAAGGTTACTTAGTAGCAACCGGAAAGAAGGCTTACTCGTTCAGAGAAGCCTACCGTCGCTTGCCTTATTTCGGCAACCATCAATATGAACTAATGAGTGGCGTCTGGTCTAGAGTTAGGAAACCTGATGACAAGAAAGATGGACACGTTGCCCCAACTGCGATTTAGTCATTTAGATTAGATTCTAAGTCCACAGCACGGGTTTTGGATACAGTACCCATCATGGCGCTGGCCGTAAAGTTTTTTGATTATAATTAGTGCATTAGTGGAGTTTCAATCAGTAGGCACTGATTCTAAATATCGGTTCACTTTTAATTAGTGCATGGATACTGAAGGGAAACCAGAACCAATCTTTATCCACGCATCACAAATTTCCCAAGGTGATTTTCAGAATACCAGCACAGAGCAGCAGCAGGAAATTATCTATGTTGAGTTGAAATATAAGCCAGAGATCAATTACAGACACTGGTCTTATGGAGTAATCGTATTAGGAGTTCTAATCTATTTTGTTTCGATTATTACATTCTCTGGATCTAATTCATATGGAGTTTTTTTGGGGAACGCTGCATGCTGTCTGTCCTTTTCGGCCGGACTATTCCTTGATGCAGCATTTTACAAAGGTAAATCCAACTGGCAGAATGCAACTGGACAATCGAATTCACGCTCAACTACGGGTATGGTAATCGATATCATACTCGGAATAATTGCATTGTTGATTGCAATATTCGGAATTGTTTCTTTTTTGGAGTGAAGAAACTCAAATTACGCCTTGAGCCATCATTGCTTCAGCAACCTTGAGGAAACCTGCAACGTTTGCTCCAAACACATAGTCGCCTTCACGACCGTACGCCTTTGCAGTTGAGTATGCTTGCTCATGGATGTCGACCATGATAGCATCAAGGCGAGCATCGACTTCTTCACGGGTCCAAGACAAGCGCAGAGAGTTCTGGCTCATTTCAAGACCAGATGTTGCTACACCACCTGCATTGCTAGCCTTTCCTGGTGCGAATAGGACTCCGCCTTCTTGGAATACTGCAACAGCTTCAGGAGTACAAGGCATGTTTGCACCTTCTGCAACGGCAATTACGTTGTTTGCAACTAGCATCTTTGCTTCCTCTCCGTTCAACTCGTTCTGAGTCGCACATGGAAGGGCAACATCGACGTTTACCCCCCAAAGTCCATTCAGAGATGGTTCAGGTTCGGACTTGGTGAACGTTACACCGTCGAAGTGGGCAGCATATTCGCTAATTCTTCCCCGGCGGTTGTTCTTCAGATCCATAATCCAGGCAAGTTTCTCTCTGTCGATTCCTGCTGGGTCGTGAATCCATCCAGAAGAGTCAGACATTGTAACCGGCTTACCGCCAAGGTCCAATACCTTCTCACATGCGAACTGGGCAACGTTTCCGCTACCACTGATTGATACTGTTGCGCCCTCAAATGACTTGCCTTGTGCAGCAAGCATCTCACGTGCGAAGTAAACCAGTCCGTATCCAGTTGCTTCTGGTCGGATTAGTGAACCACCGTAAGATAATCCCTTACCGGTTAGTACACCAGCCTGGAAGTCATTTTGCAATTTCTTGAACATTCCAAACATGTAACCGATTTCTCTTCCACCGACACCGATGTCACCAGCAGGTACGTCACAGTTGTGCCCAATGTGTCTCCACAATTCCATCATGAAGGATTGGCAGAATCTCATTACCTCTGCATCTGACTTACCCTTAGGATCGAAGTCAGAACCACCCTTTCCTCCACCCATTGGTAGAGTTGTTAGACTGTTCTTGAAGACCTGCTCGAATGCAAGGAACTTCAGAATTGATGCGTTCACAGATGGGTGGAATCTCAATCCACCCTTGTAGGGACCAATCGCACTGTTAAACTGGATTCTGAATCCTCTGTTTGTGTGAGTAACTCCATTGTCGTCGACCCAAGGAACACGGAAGTGGATTAGGCGTTCAGGCTCGACAATTCTCTCGACGATTCCAGCCTCAACAAACTCTGGATGGTTCTCTAAAACTGGCTCTAGTGACTCCAAAACTTCCCAAACTGCCTGATGAAATTCAGGTTGATCTGGGTCTCTGCTCTTTACCTTCTCAAATATATCATGGATGACACTCATTCTAAGCACCTAATTACACAATCTGTGTTAGACGCCCCAAATTAAGACCCTTTACAAGCGTTACCACAACTGGAGTATCTCACACATACGGACAGACAGTGTTGAACCTCTCCAGGCGCTCTAGTCTACGCTCACCGTTCTCATCGGTTTCTGACATAGATCTAATCGCCTCTTCGATGAGAGCATGTTGGTCCGGTTGAATTCCTAGAAGTGTACGAAGCGATTCTAACATAGCCCACTCATCTTCAGAAATCACTTCATCGTCCAGAGCTGCAACTAGAGCGGTTTGGTAAGTTGTAACATCTCCAATCTGATGCAACTCGTAATCATTTGTATCACCGATTGGTGACGGATCTATACCACGTGCCACATCCAAGGCATCCCCAACCGCAGAAGGAGATAGACCCAATGCGACGGCTAGAACTTTGAGAATGCTAGCCTCATCGCTTGTTATGATTTCATCATCCAGTGCTGTCTTCAAGACTTCTAGATAGAAGTGCAAACCTCTGCTTGCCTCAAGTGCCATGGGGTGTGGAATATCTCCACCTGTTTGATACTTACGACGGATTGAAACTTGGAAAACTCAAAATACAAACGTATACTATTGTATAACAAAACGTAATCATTTGTGATACATTGATATACTGGATGTTGTGTGGACTAATTACAAGGCGATGACTATGACCACTCCTAGCACTCTGGTATCACTGAGAATCACAGAAGAGGAAATGGCCCTTCTAGACTCACGTGTTGGCCTTGACGGTGCACGAAATAGGTCAGATGTCATTCGTCAAGCAATCAGGTCTTTCCTAGAGGACCAACCTCTACTTCCGGACATGGATAAGGTAACAATTCCGATTGGCAGGTCAATGAAGAAGAGATTGGGTGACCTGTATGAAATTCATGGAGTAAGCCCTGAGCAGGCTACTTCACAAGGCCTGCAAGATTACGTCAGAAAGTTGATCTTGGAAGAAGCCGAACTAAACCAACTACTAGCTGATGGCGTGACTGTCGCCAGAAGCAATACAGAAAGACGCAAGGAGTTCACTGAGTGAAAACAGGGTGAGAGCCACATAATGGAG
>JAYYDR010000126.1:0-14041 GCA_036160735.1 Thermoplasmatota archaeon | reverse complement strand
AGTCTTCAGAAACATCTCTTAACACGTTGATTAACTGCATCTGAATTCCCAAGTCGATAGCGTGTAATCTAGCTGCTCTATCTTCATATCCATATATCTCAATGAGAATTAACCCGACTGCGGATGCGACCTTGTAACAGTAGGAGCGTAATTCATCCCAAGTATTGCACATTACTGGGAACAAGTCATCTTCCATTCCTTCGATAATTGTCTCAAAATCCTGAAGTCGGATTGAAAATTTGGTGAAAACATCTTGGAGTGCGATAAATACAGGTTCGTCATTTGCTGAGATGTTACCTTCTTTCGCCTGATGTAACTTGTTTCTGATTGAAACTAGCGCCATGAGTCTCTGGGTATGGATCTCATCCGGGTTAGATGGTTCGCTGCCTGAGTGCAGTTCCCTTAGGATGAGGTCACGTTGAATGGTCTGTTCAGTTAGTTCATCACTAATATTGACAGTTGGTTCTTCATCTCCGTCGACGATATCATCCACCCATCGGCAAAGAGCATAAACAGCGTGAACCGCTCTTCGCTTTTCCCAGCCCAGTGCAGAGAATGAGCTGTAGAATGTTGTAGATGCGTTTTTGCAGATTTGTTGGCACTGCAAATATGCATCATCGATGACCTGACTTTCCATTTCTATTCCTCAAGATTGGGTTGGGCTACCTGGTGTAATTTCGGATTTTTGTGGTGTGACTAATTTGGATGACTTCGTTCGTCGCTTTCTACTCTCGAACCATGTGTCAACACCATTCCAATCTGGTCTAATTCCAAAACTGTCACAGATTAACTTAGAACTGATTCTTGCCGATTCGTAAATGACTGGCAGCCCACTTCCTGGGTGGGTTCCTCCGCCAACAAGGTATAGGTTCTTGATTTCATCAAACTCGTTCTTTGGCCTTCTCCACAGCATTTGGTCTAGTCCGTGTGCTAGGTTAAACACAGCTCCTCTGTAACAGTGATCTCCCCAGTCTTCGGGAGTAATGATTAATTCAGATACAATGTGTTCTCTTAGGTTTTCAAAGCCGAGTTTCTCCTCGATTTGGTCAATAATTCTGTTTCTGAATGGGTCCTTCTCATCGTCCCAATTGATGTTTTCATGGATGTGAGATACTGGCACAAGAGCATAGACAGTTGAGCAACCTTCTGGCGCCAGTTGTGGGTCTGTGACACATGCATTTTGCACATAGACCGATGGGTCGTCCCATGTTAGTCTGTGGTGCTTTTCGATGTCTTCCAAGTTTGAAACGTAGTCCTTGGAAGCGTATATTTGGTGGTGTGGCAGGTCGTCATAGGTTCTGTTTACACCAAGATAGAGCATGAATGTTGAACATGAGTACTTCTTGTTGTCTATTTTCTTGTTTGACCACTTCTTTCTGACATTGTCAGGGAATAATGATGTCATACCTTGAGCGAAATCGGCATTCATTACAACCTTATCAGCATAGAATTCACCATTTTCAGTTACAACACCTTTGATTGTTTTCTTGTCCATGATTACTTCAGTTACCGCCTCACCCATTCTGAATTCGACACCCATGTCTCTTGCGATTTCTCCCATTCTCTCAGAGACACTACCTAGTCCTCCCATTGGATGGAAAATTCCGTATTCGTACTCCAAGAATGCAAGCATTGTGAACAAGCTTGGACAATTGAATGGAGACATTCCCAAGTATTTCGTCTGGAACGACATTGCTAGCATCAATCTGTCATCATCGAAGATTTTCATTAGGTCTTTGGCAACAGATCTCTGTGGTCTTAGGACACCAGCAACTCTCATTGCCCTTTTTGATAGTAGGTCAGTGGCTCCAAACCATGGCTCCTGTAAACATTGCTTGGACTTATTCAACTTCATTCTGTTATCTTCTAGATATTTCTTGAAGCCTTGAGCGTTCTTTTCTCCAGATAGTTCTGCAATTCTCTCTACCATTTGGTCAATGTTGCTGGTACAGTCAAGCATTCCACCTTGGCCGAAAATAAGTCTGTAGTTGATGTCTAATTTCTTGAGTTTTAACTCTTCATGAGCGTCAAGACCAACTGCTTGGAAAATGTCCTCAATAACTTCCGGGTAATGGAAGAAAGTCGGTCCTAGATCATACTTGAAACCGTCTTTCTCGAAGACCTTGTTTCTGCCTCCTACTCTCTGCGACCTTTCAAAGACGGTTACCTTGATTCCGGATTTTGCAAGAAGCAATGCTGAAGCCAACCCACCTGGTCCTGCTCCAATAATTGCTACTGATGGTTGTTTTTTGCTATTCATAGTTTTCACGCCGTTGTTTTACTTATTAAAGAGGGGTTTTTATCCACTGCTTTTCTGCTACTCATCGGTGCCCTTTCTAGGAGCGTAGATGTGTCGATTAATGTAGCAAATTCATCTAGATATGGACCCATTGAGGAAATCAAATCCACATTTGGGTGTCCTTTCAAAACCATGCCGTCCATGTACATCAAGGAACGGATGATTGGGAATGCTTCATCGCCGAAAGAACAACCTGCAAGAACTGCAGCTTTTACAGTCTTCATCATCTGCTGAGTGAGTGAAACCTCACTGACTGATGTGCCAACGAATCCATCATACAATTCGAACATTGAATCGTAGTATGTTTCTAGGGTCTTTCCAGTTGGTGCAACATCTGCCATTGTTAACATTGCATCGAAAGCGTTCTTCAATTCTCCTTTTGCTAGGAAAAAGAAGAATCCAAACAGTGCTTTTCTGACGTGCTCTGGTGCCTCACAAATAGCACCGGTGTCAATGAAAATGAAGTCTTTATCATCGCTCATCATTGCATTCCCAGGGTGTAAATCCCCATGGAATACTCCCATTCCAAACATGTATGCTCCATGGATTCTAAACAGTTGGAGGAGATCTTCCCATTCCATTGTACCGGAATTCAGGTGCGATTCAAGGGTTGGCTCTACAACTTCTTCCATTACAAGCACATTCTCGCTGGAGAGGTTCTTCCAAATTTTTGGAAACCGTAGTTTTGGCATCGGGAACTTATCACTATATTCAGCAGCGAGTTTTTCCAACCTTTCTTTACCTGTGATTTCGTTCAAGAGGTTCAGTTCTCTCAGAGTATAATCCTCGATGTGGTTAAGTAATCCTATCGGGTTACCGACTTTCTTGAGTTTTGGGTTGAAGAATAATCCCATTTTCATCCATCTTTTCATTCTCTTGACGTCACGTTCGAAGGATTTCTTGAAATCTCCTTTGATGATTTTGATAACAACTTTGCTGCCATCATTCAACTCAGCCCTGTGTATCTGTCCAATACTTGCTGCTGCAAATGGAACTGGTTCGATGTGTTTAAACTCAGAGCGGAAATTCTCATCGGTATACTTTGAGAGGAGTTTCTCAAAATTCTCAGATGGGATAGTCGGTGCTCTGCTGTATAGTTCTTGGAGTTGAATACACCTTTCAGGTTCCAAAAGGTCAGGGCGGAGTGCGCATATCTGCCCTAATTTAACTGCAAGCAAGCCCATAGATTGAATTTTATCTATGTCTACAGGCTTCTTTCCCCTGAGTTCTTTAGCGAACTTGATGAGTGTGCTCAAGCGCATGTTTTGTAACATCCTTGGCGAGTATATTAACTTCCGTTTTGTATCCTCAATCGGAGAGTTCTGTTGAATGCGAAGTGTGTCTGTGTATGATGTAATGCCAGAGGTCGTCTGGAACTCCACTTCCTTCTACCCTCTGAATTGCCACTTGTGTGTCCTTGGAAAATCTTGCAGACAATGCCCCTTCGATAATGCCGTCATCCATCTCCCACATTGGAAGCGCATCTACATCATCAACAGGTGGATGATTTAGTCCAACTCTGACATGGAAATTCGGGTCTACGTCGTATTCGAGACGTCCTAGTCCAGCATACTCCCACCAATCCATCATCTCGTCCAAGAATTCTATGTCGTGTTCGATACTTCTTAGTGAAAACGCTATTTCTCTACCAATTCTGTTACCAATTTGTCTCAACATAAGGGCTATGTCGATACCTAGTACTTGCAAATTCGATAGTTTACCCTCTGTTAACTTCTTACGAGCTTGGTTGACTTCATTTCCTGCTGCAAAGAATGCATCTGGATCGAACGGGGTGTCCTCGTCCGGCAACTCCTCGTCGATTCCTAAGGCAGAAGTGATATTCTTCAGAAACGATCCCTCACCAATCGTAAGCCTCAAAGGGTCGTTTATTTGGTTGTCAGTATACCTTGCAACAGCTGTGTCAAACATAACTGCAGATTCCCAAATTGTGTCAATTAGATTAACATGTGACTCAGCAAAGGCTGGGGATTCAATGATAAGCGCAGCGTCATCTTTTCCTCTTCCAACGGGATTGTCTTCTATGTTCAAGTATTGAATTACCTCGACACCATCTTTTACGAAGCCGAGAGATTCCAACTCGTCTGAATGTCTTACTTCAATTGAGTCGTGGAGTTCGTTGAAAAATCGAATTGTCCTCTTGTCTAAGTGAGTAATTATTTGGCACACTACGCCGCTCACTGCAGCATTATTTACTGCTTCAAGAGCCTCGGGGTTTCTACATAGATGCAAGATACCATACTGTCCTAGAAGAAGGATTAGTCTTTCTTCAGAATCCTCAGCCATCTTCTTCAAACGGCTGTATATGTTTCCTCTTTCTTTCAAAACAGCGAAACGTGGATCGTCCGCATTCCTTTGGGTTGCTTGTGTTGGCTTTGTTTCCTTGGTGACGTTTTTTGAAATCTCATCATAACCTTCAACCAAGCGATTTAGTTGTTGCTTTCGCATCCCGATTATGTGCTCGATTGCCTGGTGAACATTCATGCTGGAGAATCTCATAGGTCTGTCAGCAGTTACGGTTACGATTCCCATTTCTTGTAATCGTGACAAACTGTTGTAGGCATCTAGTCTAGTTGTGCCTAGCTCCTTTGCTAATTCGGATGCTTTCATCTTTGGATTGGAACCCAAGACTAGGATTGACCTTACCTCTCGTTCATTGAGGCCTGAGTCGATAAGGAGTTCTTCCCACATCTACTGTCCTCCGGAAACCTTGGAAATCTCTGCAAGTATCTTGGCAACGTGTCTGCGTGGTCTAAAAAGCCAGTCGTATACGTACTTGACTTTGTTATCGGGTCCAATTACAAATGATGATTTTGTGGGGAATTGTCCCAGATGCATTGGAATGTTGTATGATTCACCTACTGCTCTGTCAACATCCGCTAATAATGGGAAAGGTAAATCCCCGATTGTAGACTTGAAGTCTTTCAACTTCTCGTAACTACCGGGTCCAATACCCACAATCGAACAGCCTGAAGACTTGAATAAATCATATTGTTCTTTGAAAGTAAGGCATCCTCGTTTGCAGGTTGGGGAGTTATTTCTAGAGTAGAAAAACAAAACTCTCCACTCACCGTGTAGTGAGGAACTGTCGAACATACTTCCGTCGTCAGATTGGAGTACAAAGTCGGGCGCAGTCTGTCCAATGATAGTTTTTGACATAAAATCACATCACACTTCGAGCAAGTGCCCCATGCGTGATGCTTTGGTCCTAAGATATGAAAGATTGTGTTCACTGGGCACTATACAAATCGGAATTCTGTCCTTGACATTTATTCCATTTTCGATTAATTGTGATTTTTTCTCAGGATTATTTGTCATTAGGTAAAGCTCTGTATATCCTATTGATTTTAGCATAGATGCTGCGATGTCATATGTACGAGCATCTGCAGGTAGGCCCAACGTTAGGTTTGCATCAAGAGTATCCATTCCCTGGTCTTGTAGTGCATATGCTTGCATTTTAGCGTACAACCCTATTCCTCTACCTTCTTGTCTCAGGTACACGATTGCTCCGCTTCCGTGAGATTGTATTTCTTGCATTGAAGTTTCAAGTTGAGGGCCACAGTCACATCTTAGCGACCCAAAGGCGTCCCCTGTCAAGCATTCAGAATGAACCCTCACAATAGGAGTTTTGTCTGAGTTATCCAGATAGAGTAAGGCGTGTTCATGGTTGTTGGTTGGGTCTTGGAAAGCTCTAATTCTGAACTCTCCAAATTTGGTTGGTAATAGCGCATCGGCGTTTACGATACTAGTCTCTCTCTTTTTTGTGAGCATGATATGTTTTCACAACTTGGGTTTATAATTACTCGTTATTTTTCCTGTGGGTGATAAACGGTGCTATAAATACCTCGCAATGCAACATTTACACCATGGCCAGTGTACTCTGTGATTTAGGTGTAGCAGCAAGGGCCATACACAACAACAAAATTCTGCTCGTGAAAGAGGCACGTGGGCGCTTTCAAAACAAATGGGGACTCCCAAAGGGTAGCGTAGACGAGGGAGAAACTCCCGAAGATGCAGTAATACGGGAATTAACTGAAGAAACCGGTGTTCATGGGTCCATTATTGGCTTGTCAGCAGTGAGGTCAACAATTTCGAAGGATAAACCAGCAGTTTTCCTATGCTATGATGTCAATGTCAACGATGACGAACTATCCGATTCCTCTGACGAAATTCTCGACCTAAAGTGGGCAAGTTTGTCAGAATTAGCCAATCTTGATTGGGTCTCACAGACGATGCACAATCTTGCATTAGACGGACTCAGCGGAGAGAGAATGTCTATTAAGGCAACTAGGCCGCTAGAAAAGCCCCTTGAATACAACGTTTACAACATAAACAGACAATCTAACAACATTGGACAGTGACTCCATGATTCCTAAGAACCGACTACAAATATTCAACCAGGACGCACCTCCTGGCGAATGTGTTGTTTATTGGATGATTTCAGCACGTCGATCCAAATGGAATCACGGTTTACAACATGCTATCGAATTAGCGAATCAAAGACAAATGCCCCTCGTAGTCGTCGAAGCTTTAGCAGTTGCACATCAGTGGGCTAACGACAGGTCACACACATTCGTAATTCAAGGAATGATGGATAACAGAAATGCCTTTGAGGATACACCCGTTACTTACGTTCCTTACGTCGAAACTCGGCCATACGAAGCGAGAGGTCTTTTAGAGAAATGGATGGAGTATGCAGACGTCTTGGTTATCGATGATTTTCCGGTTTACATGCCCCGTAGAATACGAGAGATTGCCGTAGAAATCGGTAAGTGCGAGGTTCATTCAGTAGATTCAAACGGGTTTATCTCACTTGAACAAGAGAAGGCTTTCACTACTGCCTACTCTCTGAGGCGCCACTTACACAAGACTATTCTTCAGCATATGTCAGAATTTCCCGAGGCATCTCCGCTTGATAAGGCCAAACACCTACCAAAATTTTCCGCAGAAAAGGTTGAGAAAATATTTGCAGAAAGCGACACACCTGTAACACCGTACGAGTTCATATGGAGAATTTGTGAAATTGACGACATTGGACTGAATGCACTTTCTGTGCTAGCAATAGATCATAGTGTACCCCCAGTCCAGCACACGAAAGGCGGATCAATTGCGGCTTATTCGACCTGGAGGGAATTTTTCAGAGAAAGGCTCAGTGATTACTCCGAAAACCGAAACCAACCAGAACTCAACGGCTCTAGCGGCCTCTCCCCATACTTGCACTTTGGCCACATTAGCCCTCACCAAATTCTATCAGAAATTTTTGAAAAACACAAGTGGGACATATCCAGAATAATTCCACCTGACAACGGTCGCCGCTCCGGGTGGTGGGACTTACCAGAATACATAGAGGCATTCCTCGACCAAATTATTGTATGGCGTGACCTAGGATTCATACACTGTTCTAAAGTTCAGAATCATCATGAGTTTGCATCAATTCCGGAATGGGCTCAGAAGACTTTGAAGGAACATGAAGACGATCCTCGTCCATACATCTACACTTTCGAAGAATTCGAAAATGCAGAAACCCATGATGAGTTGTGGAATGCAGCTCAAAGGCAACTTAGAACTGATGGCATGATTCATAATTATCTTAGAATGCTCTGGGGCAAGAAAATTCTCGAGTGGACTCCAACTCCAGAGGTTGCGATGGAATACATGGTTGCCCTCAACGACAAATGGGCGCTCGACGGAAGAGATCCAAACACATACACTGGTATTGGATGGGTTTTAGGTAAATTTGACAGAGGTTGGACAGAGCGACCTGTGTATGGTAAGATACGTTGCATGACAACCGACTCTACAAAGCGAAAGTACCGCACAAAGAAGTACATAGAAACCTACTCAAATTCACCTACTTCGCAACAAACGTTGTTCAAAAATGCGAAGGTAAACTCGTCTAGCGCACGCTTCCAGAGGAGGGAATAATGTGCCAATTTTTGCACATACTGCAAAATTCTCCGCTGACAAAAAACAACTCTGGGACTGGTACAACAGCGACGGGGCATTTAGGCGCATCATGCCTGAGTGGGAAGGCATCAAACCAATCAACGCAGGTAGACTCGTAGATGGTGAGGAGACCATTTTCAAGGTAAAACTCGGGCCGTTTAGGCAAAAGTGGGTTGCAAGGCACCACAGCGTTGTCAGCGGTGAATCGTTTGCGGACCGAATGATCAAAGGACCATTCGGCGCTTGGAATCATAATCACAAATTTGAATCTAATTCAAATGGCACAACATCAGTAATTGACAACGTAGAGTACAAACTGCCATTACACTTCTTCACAGGTTGGTCCGCAGGTTTTACTGTCCTTCCGAGGATGAAGCAGATGTTTGAATTCAGAAGTGTTAGAGTCGCTAACGATTTGAAGCAAATTCAATTGACAGCAGAATTACCGAGGCAAAAAATCCTAGTCTCAGGCTCGACGGGTATGATTGGATTGCAGCTCTGTGCATTCCTTGAAGCAGCAGGACATGACGTTCACAGGCTTCTTCGTCCAAGCACGAAACTACCTACTGATGTTGATTCATCGAAGGTTGTAGTTTGGAATGACATCACTGGAGAGATAATTGACGGAGATATGAACGGATTCGACACTGTAATACATTTGGCAGGTGCAGGAATCGGGGACAAGAGATGGTCTAAGAAACGCCTCAAGTTAATCAGAGATAGTCGAATAATACCCACTCAGAACCTATCAAATTTACTAGCAGGGCTCGACAATCCCCCAGCAAAGATGCTATGCTCGTCCGCAATTGGATATTATGGTGACAGAGGAACAGAAGTACTCGACGAATCCTCATCATCGGGAGATGACATGCTAGCTGAACTTTGTAGGGATTGGGAAAACTCCTCAAACGCTGCAAAAGAATCCGGAATCAATGTAATCCACATAAGAACAGGAATAGTAATGTCTCCACTTGGTGGTGCTTTGGCAAAATTACTGCTACCAGCAAAGATGGGCGCAGGTGGTCCAGTTGGCGGTGGAAAACAAATGCAATCTTGGATTTCATTGGATGATGAGATATATGCGATTCATCATTTGTTGATGAAAGAAGATGCAGAAGGCGCTTACAACCTAACAGCACCATCTCCTGTTTCGCAAAAGCAGTTTGCAAAGACTCTTGGTAAGGTTCTGAGAAGACCGGCTTTCGCTCCGCTTCCAGGCTTTGTGATCAAACTTCTATTCGGTAAAATGGGCCAAAAATTGGTCCTAGAGGGTCAAGACGTAAGGCCAACCCGACTTCTGGAGTCAGGTTATGAATTCACACATCCTGAACTTGAATCTTGTTTGCGCAGTTGCCTAGGCAAGTTCAAACTCTGAGGTTTATCATATCCAAGTACTGGTCTATTTTTTCTGCGATTCCACCCATTCCTCACCGTAGTAATTCCACTGTTCAATAGTCCAGCCAGGAGGTAATCCTTCAGGTGGGATTGGTAGGCTTCTCGGCATTTCTTGGTTGGCCTGGAAACTTGTGGTTTCGTTGAGTGGGATTGAATTTGAATTTCGATTTCTGAAAACAAATGCAAAGCCAAGTAGAATTCCTAGAATAGCAATCACTGATGCCCAAACAACCCAAGATTGCAAAAGTGCCTCCTCTTTTGAGCGAGTTTTATCATTTGGATAGAAGTCGTTTCTGTCCGAGGTCCCGTCACCGTCTGTATCTAAACAACCGAGTAAATCGATAGTAGATGTTCCTGCAATTTCGGGGCAGTCGTCTGAAGTATCGGTTCCTTGTTGGTCTGTGTATCCATCTCCATCTTCGTCAGACCATCGGAGTGTGTCTTCTGGCCACAAGTCGATAGTATCACTGTAACCGTCATCATCTTTGTCAGGACAACCTAATTCAATCTCACTAGAAGTTCCGAATGTATCAACGCACCAGTCACCATTGGTTCCTTCTTTGTTGTCACCATAGCCATCGCCGTCCGTGTCTATCCATTGTGTCGGATCGTTTATCATCTCATCATTCAAGTCTGAGTATCCATCTCCATCTGAATCCACACAGCCTAACCTGTCAATCGTTGAAGTTCCAAATTCTTCTACACAATCGTCAGCATTTAATCCGTCAGAATTGTCTCCGTACCCATCTCCGTCTTGGTCATGCCATTGTGTGTTATCAAGTGGGAAGGCGTCAGCACCATCTGTAGTCTGCCATGAAGTGTCTGGATTAGAATACCCATCACCGTCAGAATCAGGACATCCATATCTGTCTAATGTAGACGTACCCTCAACAGTAATACATCCATCAGGAGTTGTTCCAGCAGGAGAGTTACCATATCCATCCTCATCAAGATCTAGCCATTGTGTTGGATCGTTAACGAAGTCATCTTCCCTGTCTGCCCAACCGTCCCCATCAGTATCAGGACATCCGATTTGGCGACCGTTGTAGGCTGTCCCATATTCTAAGTTACACTTGTCTTCTAAGTCGTCAAATCCATCTCCGTCATCGTCATTGTCTTCGGAGAAGTCATTGCATCCATCACTATCAAAATCATTACCGTAACTTGAAACAAATCCTAGTGGGCTAAATTGACAAAGGTCCTGTCCAACGCTAGAGGCTATGCAATCAGTTTCTGGGCCTCCAATGTCACAGATTCCATCTGAGTCATCATCTAGGTCTTCATCCGAATCTCTACATCCATCTGAGTCATAGTCTGAAACCGACTCACTTGACCAACCAATTGGGCTGAATCTACATGAATCAAATAAGTCAATTATTGAATCAGAATCATCATCTTGGTCCTCAGTGTTGTCAGCACATCCATCACTATCGTAATCTGTTTCCATACTAGATGTCCATTGATTTTCACCAAATGGACATGAATCATTAGGATTGAGGATTGTATCTCCGTCGATATCGTTATCACAAACATCTCCAATGTTGTCTTCATCATAATCTGCCTGGTCAAAGTTTGCATCGTTGACACAATTGTCTAACGAATCTCTAACCCCATCTTCATCTACATCAGGCCAAACGTCGATTCTGACGACTTTGTGTTGACTTCCATCAACGTAGTATAATTTCCCGTCTGGTCCAATTTCTAGCCCCATCAATGAGTTTGCGGTTGTGTTCACAGTATCCATTAGAGTACCAGACTTACCGTTTGTTGAAAGATCATAAGCAGAGATTCTATTGTTGCCATTCTGTCCAACAAATAATGTATCTCCGTCCAATGCTATTCCGCTTGGATTTGACAAGCCAGTGTCAATAACTCCCCACTCTGCACCTGTTACACGGCTATATTCTGCAAGTGGTTCAAACTGTGTACTATCTCCCAGTATGTTTGTAGTAGTTACAGTAGTATCATGAGTATTTACCCACAAAACCCGGTTAGTCCCAGTATCTGAGATGTAGAGTATTCCATTGGAATCATCTAATATCATATGGCTCGGTATGTCCGGAGTTCTTGATAGCTGTATGTCGGAATATCTCCTAACAACTCCATCTGAGTGGTCATCCATCCCCGTATCGTGGTCTTCCTTGAAATCATAGTACACTAGGTGGCCATAGTATCCGTCAAAGTACCAGTAGGAATTTCCAGAGTCGTGAGCAATTCCCATGCCTAATGGCGATTCATGCAACATATCGATGTGGCTTCCGCCGAATTGATCGTTTTGGTGTTCCATTGCAAAGTGACTCAAAGATGATGGCCACAAAGCCGGACCCATGAAATAGTTAGGATCTGCTTGTCCATTGTACGTGTTTATTGATTCTTGACCTGTTGCAAAAGTAAAGTCGAATTCAGAGTCATAGGCGCCAAATGCGATTGAACTGACCTCTTCCATGAAGTGGTTTCTGTGTGAATCGAGCCGCTCTTCGGAGTACTGGTTTGGTTCTCCTGTATTATGAACAATCACCATACTGTCATCAGCACGGTTTACAATCCATAATTCATCATTTCTAGCGCTTGATGGGTGGAATTCAAGATCTCTAGGCACGTTTAGACCATCATTTGTAGATGCGATGACAGTTTCATCAAATCCAGTGCCAAACTGTTGGACAATTGTGTTATCACTGCTCTGTGATATGTTAACTTCCTCTGGTAAATTAGAAATTTGGGTTGTCGCCATAGGAGTGAGCGACAGTAAAATCATCACAACCAACGCTTGTGGTCTCATAACGTCAAACACGTAGCACAAATAAAAATAGTTGACTGTAGTATGTTTCTCACAAGAAAGTTAACGGAGACATGTATTCATCACCTCTCTAAAATTAAAAATTTGATGTTGGGTGATTTTATGCCCGCCATAATTAATTATACTCTAAGGATATTAATCTGCAGCAATGTCAGATGCAGGAAGCTATTATCAGGCCTTGATTGCAAGGGGTTATTCTGAGGAAGAAGCCGAGGCGTTTACTAAAATCCATTTTCCGGACGTTGGTGATTCATCAGAGCCAGAAGAAATCCCCACTATCGATTTAAATTCAAAATTTAATGTTCCGAGTAAAACTCCTAGTCAGTTTCTTCTTTCTGTACTGCTTTCAACAACGGCGATTGTATTAATCACAATGTCAATATTTTCCAACTCTTGGATAACAGGTGTTGAATCTGATGATTTTTACGGATTCGATTTTGGATTGACTGAATTTTATTCTTATGAAATTGGCGTAGAAAGTGACTCGGCTAGAGGGTCTTATTCAGACTTTGGAACCGGGGGTGATGAAGGAGAAAACGCAGGCACTAGGGCTTATTTTGCCGGACTTATTGGCATCAGTTGCTTAACTCTAGGAATTCTCGCTGCTATCGTAAATCTTTTTCTTTTTGTAAGTGGAAGTCTAGGGACATACTATTCAGATTATCTTAGACGATATCGCTTTTATTCTAGTGGGTTAGTGTTTGTTGGGAGTATTGTTTGGCTGGCATTGTTCCCAACATCGGATATGGTGGAATATACAGAGATAAACCTAGACTTGGGTATCGGATTTTATCTAGCATTAATGGGAGGGGTTGCAGGTTTCTTGTCTGGGATTATGCAATTTGGTTCACAATCACCATCGAAATACTACGAAAATGGGGAACAAGAATCACTGAATTCAGGTGTTTTTGGTAGCATGATGTCTCTCAGTTTTCAATCAATTAATTCTACAACAAAGATACTGACGCTAATTTTAGTTTCAATGTTTGCAATTTTCATATCAATGTTCACAAACAACTGGATAATAGGCACATATGATTACGATTCTTCCTATTTTGGACTACATGAGGAATCATGGACATATGAAGGTGATACTTACATTTTGGACTATTCTTTTGATGAATGTCAGGAGATTGGATATTGCTCTGAACTTGGTAAAGCAGGTTCTACAGCATTTATTATGTTGTTAGTCAGTATATCTGTCTTAGCTGTGGCAATGATTTTTATTCATCTTAATTCGATTGGATTATTCAAATCTAATTATGGTAAAATTGCTGCTATATCTGGTGGAGCAATTTCAATATTAGCGACTATTGTGTTCTACTCAATTTTCCCCGATCTATCTGAGTTTGATGTGGATACATCACCGGGATTTTCATTCTACTTGGTAGGATTTAGTGGGATATTTGCTATTGTTAGTGGTTTAATAGAACACAAATCACAGGCGCAGTGAGATATTGTGGCGCCGTTTATGGGGCTCGAACCCATGACCTTGGGATTAACAGTCCCACGCTCCACCAACTAAGCTAAAACGGCAACCTTCCGACATACATTTCCTATATGACGGCTTCCATCAAAATCGTCTA
>JAYYDR010000125.1:0-31191 GCA_036160735.1 Thermoplasmatota archaeon | reverse complement strand
TGATCAGCGTCGCTTCTTTTTTTGGCGCCTACCTGGTCTCTGTTGCTTTGGCTTTCCAGATTTTTCCGCATCGGGAACGATTTGATTCGGATTATTGCCGAGTCTACCTTCTTTCCAAGCTTGTCTCCTTTCTCTAGGTGTTCGAGGAATATTTTCTTCCTGTCTTGGGGGCTCATGTAAGTATATTCTTTTGATATCATAAGCAGGCACTCTTCCTGTCATAGTTCTGCCAGCACCAGTGTGAATGGCTCTGATTTTCCATTTTGAGCCTTGATGTTCCATTATTGAACCTGCTTTGAACATTTTTTCTCTTGCTACAAATATTGAATCACTATCTGAGAATTCTCCACGTGTTAGGGTTAGTCTGACCATCACAACGTCAGACCTTACAGCATTAGCTCTCCCTATTTTTGCAGCAACAAGTTTTGTTCTGGAATTCCCAGTCTTTGTCTCGATTCTATTTATCTCCCAGCTGGCATCATCGTGCTCAAAGATGTCTCCAACGTGTAGCTCTTCGTCGTCGTCGATTTCTATTTCTTGAGTTCGGGTGAATGCTCCCTCACTCAATAAGAAAGGAATCATAACAGGCTTTGGTGGGCGTAATTCTAGTTTGTGTACGTGACCACACTCATCACATTTTAGGAGGTAGTTTGTACCATCTCCTGCCTTTCTTTCCTTCAGAATTTGGTGTCCGCAGAAATCTCCACACCCAGGGCAGTCTGTGACATTTTCAACCAATTCGTCTTCGACATACTCGTCTTCCAAGGTCACTCCTCCCTTTGTCCGGGCCATTCGTTTTACCTTTGAGTCTGTCGGCGAATAACAATGCTTGAGAAGTGCAGGCGTTAGCGATAAACATGCGCGAGGATGTGTTGGCTGCCATCCTTGCAGCGGACAAGGAATTATCTCGGGATGAACCTGAAGTTGCAGCAAACATTGGAAAACAATTGGAACATATGGGACTCTCAACTTGGTCTATCTCTGTAAGAAGAAGAATAAGGGATGCGATTGCAAGAGTTCAGCCTAAGTCGATAATCCAAACAGGAGCAGCCATTGGTCACTTGACTGCATGGATTTTAGATTACTTCGATGGAAAAGAAGGACTAGAAAAGTTTCAAATTATCGAGGAAGGAAATAGGTTTGCAGTTATCTTGACAAGATTGTGTCAGAGATATTCAGAAGTACCGACCAACATTGTTGTGGGTGCACCCTCTCTACTTACTAGCGAATTGAAAGCATGGAATATCTCGAAAGTAGGAGATCCGCCAATTTTAGAAAATTCAGATGTGATTATTGTTGATGCACCAATGGAAAGGTTGGCAGAGGATGTTAGCTCTATGCTTCCACTGCTAAACATAAATGGTGTATTGTTCACTGTTGAACCTGAACCACCAGTAGGTGATAGAGAAGAAGAAGATCCCGAAGTTGTTGGATTTAACAAATGGATGGATTTGATTAGGGATTCAAATGAAACTCATCATATCGCATTTGCACCACTATTTGGTGGTACAATTGTTGCTTGGTTATCTAAGAGTTAGATGACGCCAGAGAAATTAGTTCATCCATTTGGAGCAGACCATAACCGTAGTAGTCATCATGGTTGTTTTGGCCACCTTTCTTTTGCGATGAATCTGCAATCCATTCCTTTAGATTGTCCAACATATCTGTCCCTGAACCTTTGAGGTTAGGATTTGCTTCGAACATTAATGCAATTGCGCCAGTGACGTATACTGTAGCAGCACTTGTCCCAGATGAAAGTCCCCAGTTGTTTCCTGGCATAATTACAGGTACTTCGTGTCCTGGTGCAACGACTTCTGGTTTTTCATCAGGGCTATTTCTTGGCATCATTGGAGGCCAGAGTCTTCCATTGTTGTCTCCAACAGAAGAACCGCTCCAGATGTTTCCGCTTGAATCAACACCACCAACACATATCACTGTGTCAACGATTCCTGGTGATGCGACATCTCCATCATCATTTGCACCACCGTCGTTACCTGCTGCTGCAACGACTACAATTCCTGCATCGTAGGCACTTTCTACCGCATCCTCAACTTGGTCGCCGAGGATTATTGAAAATCCAGAAGCATTCCCACCTAGAGAAAGTGAAATTATGTTGACATCTTTGGCAATACACCAGTTTATTGCTTCAGCAACAGTTTCATCATTACCTTCTCCATTTCCTGACAGTGCTTTTGCTACATACAAGTCAACGTCAACTGCTAGACCGGTCAGTGAACCATCTGCGACTAAGATTCCTGCCATCATTGTGCCATGACCGTTATCGTCATACGGATTATCTCCATTACCAATAAAATCAGACCAATCTGCAAGATTTAACTCTGACAAGTCGTCATGAGTCATATCTATTCCCGAATCTACCATGCAAACACTCACGCCATCGCCTGAATACTCATCTACGAGGTCGTATTGAACCAGTCTGTCGAAATCTTCCTCTTTTTCCAAGACTAGTGCTGAGGGGCCCGAAAGGCTGATTTCTCCTGTGTATATCATGTAAGCAAATATTCCAACGGCAATAAGAAGAACACAGGAAGCAAAAACTGTTAGTTGCTTGATGAAATCTAGGTCGGTTTCTAGTTCTCCATCAGGAATGTTAGTCGCAGATTGCACGTTATCACCCTAGTGCTTCTACCGCTTCAACCAATGTTTCTGCGAACAATCTAACTTCATCTTCCGTATTATACAAATATGCACTTGCCCGAAGAGAGCCTCGATCTAATCCCTTGTCATTGAACCAAGAATGAACGCAATGCATTCCACTTCGAACCATTACGCCAGCAGCCTCGTCGAGTAAAATCGCTATGTCATGAGCGTCAATGTTGTCTAACAAAATTGAACAGATTCCTCCACGCTTTGTTGCGTCCTCTGGTCCAATTATACTCAGTCCATTGACATCTTTCAATACAGACGTCATTACTTTGTTCAATTTGACCTCATGTTCGTGAACGTCATCTAAATTAATCTTTGAAATGTAATCAATTGCAGCATTAGTACCTAGAATTCCAGCATAATTACCCAAACCACCTTCAAATTTTGCTGGTGGTTTTGACCATACCAGTGAATCGTAATGTGAGGTCTCTACAGTACTACCTCCCGATTGAATTGAACGCATGTTTTCTAATAAGTCCATTTTACCCCACAGGCCACCCATTCCAGAAGGACCCATCATTTTATGGATAGAGAATGCCATGAAGTCTATTCCTAAGTCTTGAACATCTACCTTCATGTGTGGAGTTGATTGAGCACCATCAATACAAACTAAAGCCCCGTGGTCCTTAGCAATCTTTGCTGCTTCCTTCACAGGTGTTGCAACACCATCCAAATTTCCAACATGGGATAAGGAGACCATCTTCAAGTTCTTTCCAGCTTCCGCACATGCATTTTCGAAATTCTCAATGCTGAATGTATTATCTTCATTGGACTTAACGACCCTGTGATCTACACCTTTCTCTTCTTCAAGTTGTAACCATGGGACGAGGTTTGAATTATGCTCACGGTCTGTAGTTAAAATAACGTCATCTTTTTCCCAGTTTAGCCCTTTAGCCACCTGGTTGAGGGAGTGTGTTGCGTTTTTGGTGAAAATGATTTCATTTGATTCGTTGGCATTGAACAATTTCCCAAGATTGTTCCTACAGTTTACCATTTTTCGAGAAACTGCTGTTGCATATCTGTGAACAGATCTGCCACCGCACCCTGGGGAGTCTTCGTAATATGAACGGATTGCCTCGATTACAGTGCTTGGCCGTAATGTCATGCAGGCATTGTCTAAGTAAACTGGAGCATTTTCCCCCAAAAGAGTAGGAAAATCTTCCCTGAGGTTACCAAACATCACCAAGCCTCCTTGTCAGGTATGTAGTCGACAACAGGACTGTTTAGTCCACACTCAGAACAAGTGTATCGGGTAGGATATGTTTCTTCACAGCCTATGCATTTCTCCCCTGCGACTCCTCGACTATTACAATCTGGGTTTGCACAATCAACGAGAGTTTCGCCTTTTTCATTTTGACTGATTGGAGCGTTTGCATTACAGGCTGGACATTCTCCCTCTGTAGCAAGAATGACCCCTTCAATCAGCAAATCTGCATCTGCTGCTGCGGCTGCCTTTGTCTGAACTTTTGCGCCTTCACCTAGCATTCGCTGCGGAAACCACAACATGTGCATCAATGTGTAGATGAGGGCTACTCCAGTGATTAGATGGACGAAGTAAACACCGTAGTCTTCCACAGTCCTGTCCGCAATGAAATGGGCGCCCGACCAGCCATTGATGACCATGAGAACAACCCACATCACGACCATTGTCGTCCATGAAAACAAACTGTGCTCGACCATGGCCTCTTCCATAATTCTCACATCCGTATGCATGTGGTTCTCCTGAACATGGTAATCTCTTGTTTCAGTTACCGCTTTCCAGAAGAAGTATGTGAAGAAGCAACCAACTGCGGTAAGCATGACTCCGCCCAGAGCATCACCCAAACTAGCACCGATTGGGAAACTAGGAGAACTTACATGAAGTACCACTTGAGATAAGAAAATTGAACCCCAAATGATGATGATGTTGATTATGTGCCCCCGCATAATCGGAAAATTCACCGAAATCTGGACAAAGAACCATACCCATAGTATCCCTGAAATTATTAATTGGAAAAACGCGAATCCACCAATCCCTGCCAAGCCATCCAAACCAGTGACTTTTGGATCTCCTCCAGCATACAAATCTGTAGAAACAGAACCAAGTAGGAATGCCGCAATTCCGGTTAGCATAGTCAAAATATGAGGCTGTCCCCATTCACGCCTGAGCAATTTGAATTGGAATTTCCACTCGTGACGAAGCTTGTCAACCGACTTGAACATCGGATGTAAATCTGCAAATTCTTTGTCTAGAACTATATCTGACAGGCGAAACGGCATGTCCCCATGAGTTTCTGCGGAGATTTCTATTTCTCCCGCGAACTCTTCCGCCATATCGGGTCCTGAGTGTTTTCCCTTTGAGTCATTTCGGTCGTTTGCACCTCCTACGGAGGTGTCAGTTAAAGCAAATAAAGCACAAATTTCAATTTTCTTATGCCGAAAAATCCTCTCTTATTTTGGCTTGAGTTTGATTTCAATAATCGTGGCGCCGAGAGGGAGATTTGAACTCCCGAGGGACGGGCCCACGCGATTTCCAGTCGCGCGCACTACCAGGCTATGCGATCTCGGCCGCAATCTCGCCGACAGGCATTTCATGTTTAACCGAAACGGTCGAAAATCGGTTATGGCAACTCCGAATCGATTATATCACAACGGTAGGTGGCAGCGACCACGCCACCATGGCTTAGTGGTATAGCACCTCATTGGTAATGAGGAGGTCGCGAGTTCAAGTCTCGCTGGTGGCTCCAAGTTTTCTTTCTTTTTTTGAAAGTGACTTATAGGGGCAGGGTTGATAGGATACAGCGGACCCGTAGGGTCCGGTAGTCGTCATGAAATCTTACACTAAAACTTCCCTTGCGATGTTTTTGACGATTCTAATGATTAGCCACGTCGTCTCAGCGGGGACTAGTCTCTGGAATGGTCCCTCCGGCTTATCAGGAACATCCCAAACGGTTTCAGATGCGTTTGAGGTGCCAGGTAATGCTACAGTTATCGATGCATGGTTACACGTTGACGAAAGCGGTTACCTCGAGGATGGATATGGAGTTACATGGACAGGTGAAGATGTTCCTGGAAATTTCACATCAGGCCAATTCTCAAACACAATGATTGGTAAATTCGAAGGAGCGATGTCTTTGATGCCAGATTCTGCAGTCTCGAATGTCGATTCATTTTCCTCGGCAAGTTTGCAGTTGCCATCCGCTTGGTCTCACACTGGCTCCATTTGGGAAGCAGTTAATCCCAGCGCAATGAATGGTACGGTCTCTGGAACGACTAGGACAATGGCTCATGGCTCTGCGCCAGCCATTGCTGCAGATGGTGGAGTAGTAGCAGCGACATTGCCCGGTCAAGGATTGCCAACAAGTTCGTCAGGGGCGCTGATAGCTCCTCAATTCGCAATTCCATCTCCAATCAATAATTTCAATCTCTCATTCGCACATTCACACCATCTCGATTCCCTTGACGGTGCATGGGTTGAGTACAAACTTGACAACGGACCATGGACTTACATCGCACCAAGTGCCGGATACACCTCGACAATATCTGCAAATGCATCGGTTCCAAATGGAGCAAATGGTTCAGGATTCGCAGTATTTGGGGATGGAAACTTCAGCGGTTGGAATACAGCGGTTTTCAATCTTGATAATCTCTCTGGAATCTCAAACGCCACCCTTATGCAGTTTAGATTCCAAGTTTGGACTGATAGCAACAGTACACCACGACCCGGTTGGTTCCTGGACAGTTTTTCTGTAACAAATCAAGGTAATTCAGTCGGATATTGGCACCACGGTTGCTACAGCCAAACAGGTGGTACATGTCTTTACAGTAACAACGCTCATGCTGCATTGGAGAGTGTAATTGACCTCTCGAACACATCAATGGGGTCCAAGGTTCAAACTAGGCTTGAGTTTGACCTTGAGGGTTCATCATACGACAATTTTTGTGTTGAGTTGTCGATAGATAATGGAACTACGTGGACTGACATTTCCTCCGGTACATCTGCCACAACAACCGACTGTCGTTCAAGGACAGGTTCGATACCTGGGAGTGGTTATACACTACCCAACGGAACGACAGTGTTTGATGAATCAGGAGGATTCGTAACTCTTGATTTTTCGATACCACAAACTATGCTAGGGTCTAACAATACCTCCAAGATTAGGTACGTAGTACAAACAGATAGTTCTGTACAGTATGGGACCTCTAACGACGAACGCGAAGGTTTGACTGTAGACTGGTTCAAGGTAATCAATTCAAATGGGACCATCGTTGATGTAAATCACCTATCTAACACAAGCAGTGCTTCAGAATACGCAATTAACAACGCTGCAAATGACTGGGCTTTCATTCAGATTGGAGCAGGTGGACTGGGTATTACAGATTCACTTGAAGACGCCCCAGCATTACCACCTGGGGGTTGGTCTATATCCAATCAAGCAGGACAGACGGGTTGGCAGTTTGGTGCGGTTTGCTCAAACTACACCGATGGCCCAACATCGTTCCCTAGTGCCAGTCTTGGATTTGGCACAAACCTCTGTGGAGATTATGATTCTAGTTCTGATAATTCTCTCTATTCGCCGTCATATTACGTGCCTTTAGGAGCTAGCGCAAGATTTGTTTGGCAACACTGGATGTGTGCAGAGGATGGTTGGGACGGTGGACTACTGTATGTCTCTACCAATGGCGGTGCTTGGAATCAAGCATTTGTGAATTATACAAACAGTACTAATTGGTATGATGGTACAATAACTAGCACTAGTGGATTCATTGGGACTAATGTTTGGGATGGAAGACAGTATGTCGCTGCTTCAGGTCAATTTTCATGCACTAGCAGTGTAAATATTCCATGGTTGAGTATGGAGTACGATGTATCCAACCTATCAGGAAATAACGTTTCATTCAGATTTAGACAAATCAGCGATACTGCTGTACAGGAGCCGGGGTGGTACGTTGATGATATCGGCCTTGAAGTCGACTGGTTTGAGACCGAAGGTTCATGGAGATCACCTCTCGTTTCTACAAACGAACTTGGTTACGGTTTCGTTGATGCGGATGTAATTCTGCCAGCAAATACCTGGTATGGTGTTGACGTGTTAGATGCTTCTGGTCAAGTAATTCCGGGCCATGAAAATATGTCTCTACCTCTATCTTTGGCTAGTATTGACAGGGATAATCATTCAGGCATATACATCGAAGTTAATATGGGTACAGATGACCAATATTACACGCCTTTAATTCGCGAGCTAACTGTGGGTGCCACAAGGTACTTTGGTGATTCTAACGGTTGGAATATTCCCTCTTCGCTAACCCGCTTGTCAAATGGTACTTGGGTCAATAATGGTGGAGGTACAATCGCAGTGACCGGTGATTCTGGATTATCATCTAGGCCAATATCTTCAGCAACTTTGACGGGTAACTTCTCTGGTGTTACAGCTTCTCTCACTACATCCGGAACTCAAAGCGTTTCCACAACTAGTGTAAATTCAGTTCTTGACCTAGGTGATATGCGAACTTCAATCGCTCCTAGAGTTACTTTTGCTCCGGGTGCTTCAGTATCTGAGTTAGTATTCCGTGGCGCTTTTGCTCAACCTGCACGCGGTGCAACAATCGATTTAGCCGATGATGGAGTAATAGATTGGGAGTTCAGTTCTATGCCGGGATACGGTTCATATGGCTGGCAGACTCAAATCAATTCTAATCAAATTGAACATTCGCTTGATATCCAGGACACTGGAACACTTTCAGTTATGATTCCTGATGGAGCGAATGTACACACTATGCTAATTGGTCTAAACCCAAATGGAAGTACATCTCCATTGGCAGTATCCAGCGGCTCAAATCAATTTTACCAAATTACATACACTAACTGGTCAACATCGGTAGTGGCAATTTCCAATCCTCAGTTTGTCACATCCGGCACATATACTGATTCTTCTGGAAGAGATTGGTCTATGATTGATATTGAGTTTGCATCAAACGGTTCTAATTTCAATATCGGCTCATTCGCAATTGGGTATAATTTGCTGGAGAATGTGTCCGGGTTAGGTCAGACGGTCAAAGACTATCACGACCAAAACTCAAACAATGGCCAAATCGATATCGTGAACGTCCCAATAACTTGGACAGCTTCAACAGGTGGCGTCGCAATCGATGGAGGGGTATATCATGAAAATATGATTACTAACCATCCATTTAGTGTCCCTGTTACATGGTATCCAACTGGTGTGTTGCAAGGATTTAGTACCCAACATCACCATTTACTCGGAAATGAAAATATCGACGAAATTCACTTGATCGGTATGGATTCATCGGGTGACAGTGTAACAATTACTGTGACAGACCTCCACACCAGCCCAGTGTTCAATCAAACTAGTGGCTTTGGCATGTTGAAACTGCAAAATAATTCATCTGTAACTGAAATCGGTGGTAGGTTGGTAGTGGAATGGCAATTTGAGGTCGATTGGGATTGGAATGATTCACAATCAATGATTTGGACAGCCCAAGCATACGAAATCATTGCTGGAAACTTGGAGGGGCTATCTCCTGCTACCGCACAGTCTGGAGACATAGGAATACAGGCTAGCGAAAACGATCTCCAAGTTGACACATGGAAGGTTGTCGATTTCTACGGTCATGAGTTGTCTGACATGTTCTCTCCAGATTACCCATTCTGGGCGAAATCTGGAAGTCAAGTTTCAGTTTCAGGAACCGTACGCTTTGAGAATACGCTAGACCTTAGGCCCCAGTCAGAAGATTTCGAAGTCGCAGTTAGTGTAGGTGGGTCAGACGTAATCCTAAACTCAACTAGTGACGGCCAGTGGACAGGTCTAGTAACATTGCCCGTCAACAATACACAAGTGAACCTTACTCCTTACGTAATCAGGGCTGGACCTGTGACAGGTGCGTCAGGGGCAGAAGATACAACTTTCACTAGTCCTGTCACCATATTGCTTGATTCAGAATCACCTTATGCATCCAATCTTCAGGTAAACTCTGGCCAGAGATTGCTAGATGCAGACGGATACACATGGGACCCTAGCACACCATTGTCTCTACAAGTTACAATTACGGATAATCAAGCACTTGGTGATGAAGTCGTCATGCATTATTGGCGTCAGGAATTGGATGACACAAATCTTGATGGCTTTGCAGATGAGTCAGAATATAGAACAATGTCGAAACCACTGCCAGAAGGTGTGGCTGGTGAGAGAACAGTTTCATTTGGTGGAATTGATGTTTCAGGAATGCAGATGAATGCTAAACTTTCTGTTTACTTCACTTCAATAGATTATGCTGGTCATGAATTACTATTCGGAGGAAGCCCTGGTCTTGATAACGACATGGCAACAATGATAATCGCAGTGAATGAACCAACAACAATTCCTCTATCATCATTGGAATTAGATTCGGTTAACGATCAATTACTCGCAGGACAAATGCACAATCTCACAATGGAAATAAGTGATGCGAATGGAGTTGATTCAATCGACATCGTTTCTGTAAAGTTACTTGGTGCAGATGTAGACGAAGTAGGTGTAATGAATTGGGAGCCTAGAAATGGTGCAATTTACACAAATAATGAATCACAACTGACGCTTCATGACGTAATTACCACACAAGGTGATGGAGATTCTTGGTTCGTGTCTTGGCGCTTCAGTCTTGATTGGGATTTCGATGAATCATTAGTTCCTGAATATGCCTTGCCAGCTATAGTCGTCTATGATGATGATGATTTGAACCCTGTAGCATTGTTAACAAATCTAGGTGATATTCGTTGGCAACTTGACAATGATCTCATCGTTACATTAGATGAAAAATCTGACAACACACCACCCATTTCTCAACCATCACCAGATCATATATTTGTCCAGCCTGGAGATGATTTGACTTTCACTGGTAAGGTGGTCTATTCGAAATCGGGAATTCCAGTAGATACCCTGCCTAGTCAGGGTCTAGAAGTAACTGTCAGCACAAGTTATGGTAGTGAACCTCTCCAAGCATATGCAGAAGTTATAGAGGGTGGCAGTTGGGAAACAGGTCTGATTTTACCATCTAGGTCACTATCTACACCTGATTTGGTTGTGGACTATTCAATTACCGGAGTGCCTATCCCAGGATATGATTTATCTTCACTAAATACAATGATTACAGTAGATGAGACTTCACCAGTCGTTCAGTTCTCAACCGCACCATTATCGCTCAACGATGAAGAATTAGAGACACTGCAATATTCTGTATTAATCATCGAGGAAGGAGGAATGCCTGCAGGTGATATAGTAGTTAATTGGGCGTTTGTGAGAAATGGTTTGATTATGGTTAATGGGCAATCCAGTAGCATTATCCCGTACATAGCCAACAACTCAGGTACATGGACATATTCTGGTAGTGTAGATTTCACCGAAGGAGTGAATGTTACACTTATGGATGGTGATGAACTAATTTGGTGGGTCGATGTTGTAGATTTGGCAGGGAATGCCGCTAGAGGAACAGGTCTATCGGAGATTGACCCTATGAATACGATATTCACTGTGCTTTCTTTCGACTTAACTGTGACAAATATCGAAATTACCCTCGCAGATGGTTCGATTCCAAGAGGAAATGAGGTTGTCGAGGGAACTGAAATCGGTGTTGTTGTTCAAGTTAGGAACCTTGGTACAAAAGCGGGTACTGTTACAATCTCTTTGGTTGAAGACTTAGGCGGTACAAGGAATTGGCTATCTCATGGAGAAGTTGACTTAACAATCGCTCCTGGACAGACAATGGAAACTATCCCACTATTGTTTGAAACGTACGGGGCTGGAAATCAGAACCTATACGTCAACGTTAGTGGCATGGACCTATGGATTGAAAACTCAATGTTACCACATTGTTCCAGCATAAATGGTAATGCTACATGTGACCTAAATGTTGAGAGCGATATGCCAAGAGTGATCAGTCAGGATGACACAGAGAGTGGTTTAGATGGCACATCTCTTACAATTGGTATTCTTGCATTGCTTCTGATTGGTGCGGCCTTTGCGATTATCGTTCTAATGCGTAGAGAAAAATCTGATGATAGTATATTCTATGATGATGATGACTGGGAGGAAGATGATGTTGAAGATTACCAAGAACAAAAGGTGACACCAATTCTACCACCTATTGCGCCAGACAGGCCTGAATTAGATTCAGCGTCAGAAGTTCTAGATTCAAATGACGGCAATGGTGTGGACGAACCCGCTGAAATTCAAGCCTCTGATGCCGAAAAGGATTCAGATGCCCAAGAATCGAGTGCAAAAGAACTTGAAGAGACTGCTGTTGAATCTGTAGTAGAGAGTGACCCATGGGCTGACGTTGAACACTCCGATTGAGTGATTTGACTAGTCAAACGCGCTTCTTAAACTATCCACAGACCGAAATCCATTAAAGCCTATTTTTCTAAATTCATCCTAGAGAGCAGGTCTCTCTGGATGGGATTGGCATGAATAATAGAAGCGTCAGCAAGGATACGGATGCCCGTGTTCGAGAACTACAAACACAAGTAGAGGATTTGAAGGAGTTAGTCAACACACTACTCTCTGTAATCTGTGAGGAACCTGATGGTGTTACTAGCGGTGCAGCGCCATCATACGGTCAACCGAAAATGAACTACTGCATGTGATTAGCCCTTAATTACAGCTAGTGGCATCATTCTAGCAATCGGTTTTGCTAGGCCTGCTTTGTGTGATAGGTCTATGACTTCATCCACGTTTTTGTAGGCGTCTGGAGCCTCTTCTGACATAATGTTTGGAGTATTTGCATGAACCCTTATTCCTCTAGATTCTAATTCCCTCTTCAGTGCTTTGCCATCTATTTGTTTCTTGGCTTGTGACCGAGATAGTACTCTTCCTGCTCCATGGCATGATGAAGAAAACGCTCGGTTTGTTTCTATTCCTTCCAATAACCAAGATCCAGTTCCCATATCACCAGGTACCAGTACAGGCTGATTTGGCATAGCTCGTGTTGCACCCTTCCTGTGGACCATACAAGTACACTTTGCACCATGAATCTCGTGCACCTCTTCTTTTGCAATATTGTGACTGACATCGTACAATAACCGTGTCTCTACATCCATCTCAGCAGCAAGTGTTTGGCGAAGTCTATGCGTTAGTGCACTTCGATTTGCGAATGCGAAATTCGCCGCTCCGTTCATGGCATCAAGGTAAGATTGTCCTTCTTTGCTATGAATGGGTGCTGCTGCTAATTGTCTATCTTGTATCTCAAAGCCCCATTCTTCGTTGTACCATGTACCTTGGCGATTCCTGTATTTGTCTTCCAAACCCCTTACGTGGTCCGTGCATACTTGATGGCCCAATCCTCTGCTTCCTGAATGTATCATGCATACTACTTGTCCCTCAAACAAGTCGTGTGGATTACTGTCTTCAATTGATTGGACAGTTTGTAACTCTAGGAAATGGTTTCCAGAACCCAGTGTGCCAAGTGCTTTGAGGCCGCGGTTGAATGCTCTCTCGGAAACACCTCTATCTGTTTCTAGATGTCCTCCGGATTCTATGTTTTTCATATCCTCATCGTACGCGAAACCAAGGTCGACCATAGCGTTTGTACCTCTGGATATGATTTCATTCAAATCTTGACTTGAAATATCCAATCCGCCTTTTCCGGACCCCCCGGATGGAATTCTTCCGTTCAAACGGCCTGCGAGTCTGTCAAGGTTTGGAATATCATCAACACTGCATTCTAGCGCTACCATTCGCACACCACAATTGATGTCAAAACCAACTCCTCCAGGTGAGATTGATCCACCTTCGTCTCCCCAATTGACATCTGTTGCGAGAACCCCTCCTATCGGAAAGCCGTATCCAAAGTGCCAATCAGCCATTGCCCAAGCTTCTCCAACAACGCCCGGCATGGATGCAATATTGACAAGTTGTGAAATCGACCTTTCGTCGCTGCTTTTTGCAAGGTGCTCCGGGTTTGAGACAATCATTGCATCAACATTCATTGAACCATGTTTACGAATTCGCATCAACCCCTCATTCTCTACTTCGAGATGGTCTTGCCAATCTGCTCCGGTCACATGCCTCCCACCACTTACACCACTTCATTTCTGCGTCTTTGCAGGGATGGTTTGAAGGAGTATTGATGTCTCCACGTTTATGTCCGTGAGGGCAGGTGACACTAATGGGACTACCACCAATCGACCTCGAAGTGTTTCATCAAAACGGATACACTCGCAGGCAGTGCAGAGTAACAGGACTGTGGTTTTGGTCCTGTGACGCAGAAAGAGACACCTGTGGAGATACTGAAGAAGATGAGTACACATTCATTGGTGCACCAATCATTGATGGGTTTCAAATGAGAGGTCGTGAACTTAAGAACACAATGCGTGAAGAATTCATAGGTTTCTTTGAGCACAGGGAACACACACGCGTAGAACCATATCCAGTTCTTGCAAGATGGAGAGATGATATTCATCTTACAATTGCAAGTATTGCAGATTTCCAGCCTCACGTAACTTCCGGGGCAGTAGAGCCACCTGCGAACCCTCTGACGATTTCTCAACCTTGCATTCGTTTGAATGACATTGATGCTGTTGGCCGTTCAGGTCGCCATTTAACGACCTTCGAAATGATGGCACATCACGTTTTCAACCGCCCAGATGAAGGAAAAATGTACTACTGGATGGAAGAGTGTGTAAAGCACTGCCATGACTTGTTGTGTACCACATTTGGTATCGATCCAGTAGAGGTAACTTACGTCGAGAATCCGTGGTCGGGAGGAGGAAATGCAGGCCCTGCAGTTGAGGTGATTGTTGGTGGTCTTGAACTTGCAACTTTGGTTTTCATGAACCTTGCTGAGGATGATGATGGGGATGTAGAGATTAAAGGTGTGAAATACTCTGAGATGCCTCTGCAAATTATCGATACAGGATATGGTCTTGAGAGATTTTGTTGGGCAGCAGCAGGCACGCCTACAATTTACGAAGCGATATATCCTGAAAGCGTAGCTTGGTTGAAGGACTTGTCTGGCTTTTCAGCTGAAAGTTTCGATATGACACAAACTGAAATGGATTCCCTTCTCGGTGAAATGAGTAGATTATTTGGAATCATGAACATCGAGGCAGGAAGTGATGGCGATAGAATGCGTGAAGTTTTCTTGTCGAGGCTAGCAGAAAGGGGGCACAAAATCAATTCAGAATTGTTTGCTGCGATTACTGAGCCGCTATCCAAAATTTATGCGATACCTGACCACATGCACGCCCTTTCCAATATGCTCGGTGATGGATTAGTTCCATCAAATTCGAAAGCAGGATATCTTGCACGAATGATTGCTCGAAGAGTACTTAGAATGAGAGACGATCTCAAACTAGACATTAGTCTTGCAGAATTAGCGTCTCACCACCTTGAAGTAAATTATTCCACAGAACGTATGAAACAAACACAAGAAGGACTTTTGACGATTCTTAAAGGTGAAGAAGAGCGATATGATGAGATGATTAGGAAGGGTAACCAAGTTGTCAAAACCGCAATTAAAGACATCTCAAATGATTCTTTACAATTACCAGACGAGATATTATTCACAATCAATGACAGCCACGGTATTGCTCCGGATTTGGTAATCAACATTGCTAATGATTTAGGTTGGAAAAACCTCACTCTAAGGACTGGTTTCAATGCAGAAATGGCGGAGAGACATGCGGCTATGGCAAAGGCGGCTGCTAAGTCTGTAAGCGTCAAGCCATTTGTTGAGAATATTCCAGAGTTGCCTCCAACAATTCCACTCTACTACGATGATGTTTCACAGCAGAACTTCGAAGCAAGCGTACTCGGATGCGTTCCTTTAGTTGGAGATGACTTGCCAGAGGGAGCCACACACGGCATCATTTTAGACAAAACATGCTTCTATCCAGAGGGAGGGGGTCAAGAAGCCGACTACGGCAACATAAGTTGTGATTATGCATCAAATACAGTCCTTGATACAAGGAAAGTTGGGGATTTGATAATTCACCTTACAAACGGGTCCTTCGATGTAGGGGATATGGTTCATGGAGAGGTTGATTGGACTAGAAGACGTCAATTGATGGACCACCACACAGCGGTTCACATTGTTGGTGGTGCTGCGAGAAGGCTGCTTGGACCTCACATATACCAGGCTGGTGCAAACAAGTCTGTGGAATCTGCAAGACTCGATATCACTCACCATAAGAGATTGACTAGGGCTGAACTTGATGCTATTGAATCCCTAGCTAATGAAGTAATTCACAGCGTTGCAAGGACAGAAAAAATTACCCTCGACCGTAAAGATGCAGACCGAAAATATGGTTTTGATCTGTATCAGGGTGGTGCTCCAAAAGGTAGTGACATCAGGATTTTGAGAATCTCAGACCACGACATACAGGCATGTGGTGGAACTCATCATGATGAACCAGGACGAATTGGCCAAATAAGAGTAATTAGGTCTAATGCAGTTCAAGACGGTGTAGAAAGACTTCACATTGTCGCTGGGCAGGCCGCTATGGACCATGCTAGGAATCAGGAAGCAATTCTTCGGGATACATCTGATGTCTTCCAAGTGCCACTGGAGGATTTACCCGCTACAGCAACTAGATTCTTCAGTGAATGGAAAGAACAGCGCAAGAGAATTGAAACACTGGAGGCCGAAATTGTGAGGTTGCGAACTTCTGGTGGTGGAAACGACATGTCCGAAGTTGACGGAGTCAGAGTTGTTGTCATGGAAGTAGATGGGGACTTGAAACAGATGACAAAGATGCTCAAAGAGTTAACACTCGACCAGTCTAATCCAACCATTGCAGTGCTTGGTAGCCGTGAGGGAGGTGGCAAATTGATGGTTGCTACAACCGAGAATACTGTAGCTAGTGAAAGGTTCAACGCTGTTGATATCCTAAGAGGAATCTCTTCCCACATCAGTGGAGGAGGCGGTGGCCGTCCAACATTCGCTCAAGGTGGGGGCTCAAATCCTGACGGACTCCCGCAAGCCCTAGATGCAGCAAGGGAGCTCATAGGTGTCTGAGAGCGGCAGCATCAAATCCTGATACAGCTCTAGATAGGGCTTCGGAGGGACTTAGCCATGCGAATTCAGAAATTTCATTTTCTTTCAACTTAATCTCTGAATTATCTCCATCCCAGTTTGCCTGATAGGTGAAAGAAACAAATGAAATTCCTTCATTTGTGAAAATTCGTTGTGTAATAATCGGGGCCTGGTCATCAAGTTCAATCTCAATCCCCATTTCTTCTAGGGTCTCTCGAACGCAACCAACCGCCGGATGTTCATCATGGTCCATGTACCCTCCTGGCAAAGTCCAATGGCCAACAAAGTGACCTCGCTCGATTTTACCCATCAGTACTTCACCTCGATTGTTCAATACCATAACCTTTGAAACAAGCCTGTGAATCGACCTGTAAATTGATTCTCTCGCTATTGGATGAACAGCATCATCACTAATGCATTCATCTTTCCACGCCCAATTTTCAGGCCATTCGAGATTTGGGTGTGCTTTGATTACTTCAAAGCCTAGGATGTTGAATGTGTTTTTGACTTCCCACTCAATCCCTAGTCCCTGCACTTCGGCTTCTGTAGGGAATCGAAATTTCGTGCTACCCGTGCTGTTCATTACGGGCTTCTTCGGGCCATATCCATCAGAATCAACGAGCAAAACCTTCCCGTCGTGTTCGAGATATAACACTCTGCGGGGGTGCTCCATGGATTAACGGGAGTGCTATTTGTTGATTAATCTTCGAGTAGGTTCATGATTTCATTTGATGGAGAATCTAGGGCTTCAACTTCTTTGAGTGCTCGCTCCATTGCTCTTAGTCTTCTTTGAATCGACTCTCCATCTCCACCAATTGTGTTAGCAGCGGTATTGAGCTGCTTGTGAAGTTTTCCGAGATGTTCTCCAAACTTCACAAATTCAGTTTTTACCGTACCAAGAACGTTGTAGACTTGACTAGCGTTGGTCTCTAGAGCTAGCGTTCTGAATCCCATTTGCAAACTGTTGACGAATGCTGCTAAAGTCGAAGGTCCTGTTACAACAATTTGGTGATCCCTTTGCAGTGATTCAAACAGCCCAGGTCTCCTGACAACATCAGCATACAGGCCTTCGGTTGGAAGGAACATCACTGCGAAATCGGTGGTGTGTGGAGCAGAAACGTATTCTTTGCGAATCGTTTTTGCTTTAGCTGTTACATTTGATTCAAAGGTCGAATATGCTTTTTCTACAGCCTTCTTGTCACCTGTTTCGTAAGCATCTAAGAGTCTTTCATAGTCTTCCTTTGGGAATTTACAATCGATGGGTAGCCATACGGGTTCATCCATAGTGCCGTCTATTCCAGGGAGTTTGATTGCAAATTCAACCTGTCCTTTGCATTCTGGGTGTGTCTTGACATTCTTACCATATTGAGCAGGTGCTAGAATCTGTTCTAGAATTCTCTCCGCTTGAATTTCTCCCATGGCTCCTCTCGTTGAAACGTTAGTCAGGACTTTCTTCAACCCTCCAACATCCGTAGCTAAGGTTTGCATTTCTCCAAGCCCTTTGTGAACCGCTTCCAATCGGTCACTGACTAATTTGAATGATTCACCTATTCGCTTTTCCAGTGTTGTTTGTAATTTCTCATCAACTACGTTTCTCATCTCATCAAGTTTCTTTTCATTTGAGGTCTGTAATTTTGAAATATTTTCTCCAACTACGACTAGATGTTTTTGCTGCTCCTCGCCTAATGTCTTCTGCATTTTCTGTTGTTCTTCTCCGAGCGTCTTCAGCACAGCGACTAAGGTGTCACGGGAGTCATTGTTTCTATCCCTAATTTCGCTAGTCAATGTGGTCTTGACAGCCTCTTGTGAACGATTTATTATATCTCGAACTTCGTTCGTTAAATCTGAGTTGTCGATTTCTGACTTACCGCCCTTTCCTAAAAGAAATGCAACGATGATTAGAATTCCAAAAATCCCGTATGTGATAGCGTCCATAACAGTGCCTCGAGTGTTGAACTTTGACAGGGGTTATTGAACTCATGCATCATTATGATGAATACTTGAAGTATGGAAACACTTGCCAGTTAACATGCGAGTCGAACAGTTGAATGAGGACATGTGGGCTATGACTTACCTCGTAGTATGCGACTCAACCAATAAGGCCACTCTGATTGACCCTGTTTGGGATAATCTTAGTGACTACTTGTCTATGTTAGAAGAGGAGGGTCTTACCCTCGAATATGCCATGGCGACACACACCCATGCTGACCACATCACAGGATGCTTCAAATTAGCAGAAATAACAGGTTGCGAGTACCTTATGTGGAATGATACTCCTTCATTGGGAGTGACAATCTATGTCGATGAAGAAACATCGGTTTCGATGGGTGAAATTGAATTCCATTTCCACCACTCCCCGGGACACACTGGTGATTCTATGATTATCGAATGCGGTGATTACATCTTCACAGGTGACTTCCTCTTTACGGGTGATGGCGGAGTTGGAAGAGACGACCTTCCAAGTGGAAGGCCACACTTGCATTGGCAGGCTTTGGACGTTCTGGAGAGATTTTCCGGAGATGTGCTGGTTTGTACAGGCCATGATCCGCCTGGGACTGAAATGCAAACAATGGAATGGAACCGTGAAAACAACCTCGTCTTGAAGATGGAAACTTATGACGAGTACGCAAAATGGCAAGAAGAAACAGCAGCAGGTCTAGGTTATGTTTCAAAAATTAAAACCGCATTGCCTGCAAATATTTTCGCAGAAATACCGGATGAAATCCCTTGGATGAACTGACTTCACAGCGGGTTGTTCGGGCTCTTTAACGCCTCATCATGGGCGGTAGGTAAGTTATCTAAATCAGTGAATGTTAAATTGCTAGTGTGGCCTACACCGCCTTCGATTCTCTCTGCCATCGAGCATCTTACATTGAGTTGAATTCGGCCTTGATGTCTTGTCAGGTCATATGATTGCGGGTTTAATTTGTCAATAGCTTGGGTTTCGAATTGCTTTCGAATTGTTTTACCATGCCACCAAGCATAACCCCACTGGAATGTAACTCCTACCGCTGTAGCACAATAAAGTACCATCAGTACAGTTGCAGCGAATAGAATTGTGTTACCATCGTCTCTTGCCTCTGTCATTAGATCTCTACCAAGTAAAAATATCAAACCGACTCCCACAATCGGAGTAAGCATGGAATCGAGCCAATCGGAAATAGGGATAATTCGTCCTCTTGCTGGATCTACTAATACAAGATTTGATTCGAGTGCAGTAGCAACAATACCAACAATTCCAAGCAGAAGGATGTAGAATAAACCTGCCAGTATGAATTCAGTAATTTGGGAGTCCAGCCTTAGTGTCCAGTGTATAATCAACCAAGAGAATAAACCTAGGAACACAACTCTTGGCACCTTATGAAAATGAACCGCTATATTTGATGCATCCAGAACTTTAGCATCATTACTGCAGTGATCGTTACCTGCATCTGGAATGTGAATGATTTGTTTTCCAAACCAAGTCTCTAGAAGTTTAATTGCATTAACTAGAACCCTACGACGAATTAGCAAAACTTCGAGAATGTAAAGCACCGGAATCCCCATGATAATAATCGGTAGTGAAAGAACAGCAATTATTGGAAGAATGAATATCATTGGTACCAAGAGAAAGTGCGTCAGACTCAGTGGATAGAGCATGTCGGTTTCGTTTAATTTAGCTCGACTTGCCTTCAGTCCGAGCCTTCTTGCTTCCTCGTCTAGTACTTCCCTGAATTGTTCAACTTGCATACCTGAATCGAGAATTTTTTGGACGGTTGAACGATAGTTCCTTTCTGCAGGCCCAACGCCAAGTATCACTGTTTGATAGAGAATTTTTGCGGGTACTGCAAGTATTAATGGGAGGAGTAAAATTCCGATGGCCCACATCAAATTCCCGATGTCGAGAGTGGATGCCATGCCTCGTTGAGAAGGGCCTAGTTGAAGAATGTTCATGGAGGGCCTACGCTAGAAGTACCGATAATGGCACGAATTGCTGTGACGGATGGGATGGCAAAAGCAGCCATTTCTGTTTTAGAAAAGGCTGGTCACGAAGTAGTTGTTGGACATATAGAAAAAAAGGATTTACAGGATGGTGCACTGAAGGATTTTGATGCAATAATTGTTCGTAGTGCCACAAAATTACCTGAAGAGGTCATCAAAGTAAGCTCTGGATTATCTGTTATTGGAAGAGCAGGAGTAGGGGTAGACAATATCGACCTAAAGGCTGCTGGAAATGCAGGAATAATGGTAGTAAACGCTCCAAATGCCTCAACACAATCAGTTGTTGAACTAACGATAGGTCACCTTCTTTCATCGGTTAGGCACATTCCTAATTCAGATAGAGGATTGCGAGCAGATAAATGGGAAAAGAAAGCGATGAAAGGTACTGAATTATCAGGAAAGTGTCTTGGATTAATTGGATTTGGTAGAATTGCTCAAGGGGTTGCTAAAGTAGCGAAGTCTCTTGGTATGGAAATACACACCTATGACCCATATCTTCCTCCAAAAGTTGCTAAAGCACAGGATGCTTACTTGCACAAGAAAGTAGATTCTCTATTCAAAACATGCACTCATATTTCCATACATTGCAATCTAACAGATGAGACTCACCATCTCGTAAATGCAAAACGCATGTCAATGATGCCAGGGAGAAAATCTGGAATCGAATGTGGTAATCATATTGTAAATTGCGCCCGTGGAGGTATAATCGACGAAGATGCTCTTCTTAGTGCACTCGAGAATGGTACCATTACAAGTGCCGCATTGGATGTATTTGAGGTTGAACCTCTGCCATCAAATTACAAACTTGTCCAGCATGAAAATTTCCACGGAACTCCGCATATAGGGGCTGCAACCCTTGAGGCGCAACACAGGGTTGGTCTTGACATTGCGAGGGTGGTTAACATGGCATTAGCTGGTAAAAAACCCGATACTATCGTTAATGCTCAATTCCTCAACTAGATTTTCCTGCTAGAATGAAGTAACCTAGAACGAGTTCGACCATGAATAAAATAAGGAGGGTTCCCCATCCCCCTGATACATCAAAAGCAACGTCAACATTGAATTCGTCGACGAATGATTGTGATTTGAATTCGCTCTCGAATGGCCATGGTTCTCCTCCATCGTCATCATCATCATCATCGGCCTCTTCAAGAGATCCGACCATGATGTGAAAATCCTCACCGTCGGGAGTGTAACTAAAAGATGATTTTTCTCCGCTTGAAGGGCCTCCTGCAACATAGTCAATTCTTGCATCACAAGAGACAATCTCACCATCAGAGTTCCCACCTAATTTTTCTAGTGATTCGTAATCTTCAACTGTGATTATTCCGATCCATACTGTACTGTCGTCCCATGTGACGTCCACGTCGATGTCGAGTATCGCTCCCGAGCCAGGCACAGTGTCGTACGCTTCTTTGGTCACACCACAAAGTCCTGCATCTGGTTTCGGGACATTGGGAATTTCCTCTCCTCCAGAGTAACCAATTAATGCCGCTAGGAACAAAATCCCGAAAACAGCAGACGCTATCTTCATCGCTCCGGACATGAACATACTTAGACAGAACTTCTTCATCAAAGCATGGGTTTCGCGTTATTCAAAAACCTTCGACTCTAACATTATACCATGGCATCGAGGATTCTAATCCATTGTGACCTCGATGCTTTTTACGCATCTGTTGAAACACTGCACCACAATTTAGATCCTGAAGTCCCGCTGATTTTGGGCTCAGACCCCAAAGGTGGAAAGGGAAGAGGGATAGTTTCAACCTGCAACTACGCTGCAAGAAAATTTGGAATAAGGTCGGCAATGCCTATTTCTGAAGCATGGAGAAGGTGTCCGGGACCACCTCATGGTCCCGGGAATTATCTGAAATCAACGCGGGGCCTGTACTCGCGTGCAAGTAGGAAGGTTATGTCGATTCTATCAGAATTTGCTGACAAATTCGAACAAGCCAGCATAGATGAAGCATACCTTGACGTCACAGAGTATTGCGATGGAGACTGGGACAATGCCTTAGCCCTTGCCCATAAGATGCAGTCGAGGATTCTTGATGAACTTGGACTTTCAACATCATTTGGAATTGGGCCAAATCGGATATTGGCGAAGATGGGGAGTGAAGAAAACAAACCTGCAGGCATTCATCGTACGATGCCTGATGAAATAGAATCATTTTTCCACAATCGTTCGGTTAGAGAGATACCAGGTATAGGGCCAAAAACGGCAACAAGACTTGCGGAATGGGGAATTACAACAGTAAGCGAGGTTTCTGAATTTGGTGAAATTTCAATAGCTAAATTTACTTCAGAAAGATTTGCTTCGTGGATAAAACGCGTTGTTGAAGGAGAGACTAGCGATGAAGTGAGTCCTCTGAGGAGTCGTAAATCAATCGGTAAAGAAAATACGTTTGAATTTGACCAAACCGATAGCGAAATTGTAATTGGTCATCTTTCAAATCTTGTAGCGAAGGTCTTGAAGCGAGCGAAAGAAATTGGTGTAGCTGGTCGATTAGGTGAAGTAAAAATTCGATATCAGGGGTTTGAAACACATACTCATGGAAAATCCATTCCAGTTGCGATGGATGATGAAACAGTATTTCTGCGACTTGCTCAAAATCTGTTCGCACAAAATGTTGAATTCGAAAGACCAATTAGATTGATTGGATTCAGACTTGGGAATTTAGAAATGCCAGAAACAAGGCAATCAACCTTCAATATCGAAGAATGATCATTCCAATTTGTGCATCTGAGTCAAAATTGAAGTAAATTCAACAAGTTCTTCTGGAATTTCGATACCTGATATCGGTGCATTTAGAGGTAGGCCGGCTTCTTTTTTCGTTCTCCATGTACTACCGTTGAATTCTTCAATTATGCCCGTTAAATCTCGAAGTTTAGAATCATCAGGAGTTCTTCCGGGGAACTCTCTGACATCAACCGCACTTTTAGTGTAAAGCGTACTAGAAATGTGGTGCGTGAAGAAAGGACAAACAGGAGATAATGCAGACATTAAGTCTCTAACAATACGGTGAATTGTCCACGCAGCATTGGTGTCACCATCGTATAATCGTGACTTTGACATCTCCAACCAGTGACTTGGTAAAATTCCCGTACCGAAGGTCTTCAACGTTTGAGTAGCAGTGTAGATGTCTAGGTTAGCCCACGCATTTTCAGCCTTCTCCATAGTTTCAGAAAACTCCGACAGAATCCATCTATCTTCAACAGGAAGGTCACTAGGAACGGCGTCTAAATCGGTCGGTACATCAAATTGGCTTGCAAATCTTGCAACATTGAACAATTTTGTAAGAACTCCGAAATACTTGGATTCAATTTCCTCTGGGTTGATGTGGAAATCATCTCCAACTTGGGCATCACATGCTTTCCATAATCTGAAACATTCGGAACCGATCTTATTTGCCCTCAGTTGAACACTCTTTTCCGGACCTTTGACCCTCCAAGAGCCTGTTTTGCCACCAGCCCCACACTCAAGGACGCTGTCTGCATCTATTCCATTGCCAAGGGACTTTGACATCTTTCGACCCCAAGGGTCCATGCCTAAGCCATCGATCCATACGTGCTTGAATCCCGGCTTGTCGAGTAGTAGTGCGCTCTTCAGCAAAGTGTAGTACAACCAAGTTCTAACTATCTCCTTTCCTTGGGGTCTGATCGCTGTGGGGAAAGCTTTGTCGAAGTTCTCCATGTCACTTAGATATCCTGATACGAATAGATTCGAATTGCTGGAGTCCATCCAGGTATCGAAAACCTTCTCTTCTCCAACGATTTCTCCTAGTTCATTTTCCATGTCTTTGAATGTTCCCAGGACTTCTCTGGTTTCGCGGTCAAGGACCTCACTTTCTGCAGGAGGTGATTGACACCATGGTTGAACGTAAACTCCTGCAGGTGCACAAATGACCTTGCTGCCTTTGTCAGCATACCAAATCGGGATTTCTGTGTGGTACCATCTTCTTCGGCTAATCGGCCAATCAATGGAGATATTCTCCATCCAATCAAGTAAGAACTGTTTGTTTCTTGGAGGGTGGAATTCTATCTCTTCTGAAAGTTCACGAATTCTGTCTTGTATGTGTGTTTGCCTTACGTACCATTCTTTGAGAAGGATTATTTCAACGGGATTTTTTCCTCTCTCAGAAACTGGTACCTCTTGCTCTTTTTCCACAATCTGACTTATTTTCCCATTATTTTCTAGATACTCAATAACAGATTTTCTGGCCTCAGCGACCTTCATTCCAGAAAATGGTCCTGCAATTTCAGTCATACAACCATCCAAATCTATTGCTTGGAAAGGGGTCAGTCCTAATTCTCTGAATACTGATACGTCATTTTGGTCACCAAATGAACAAACCATGAGTATGCCTGAACCAAATTCACTTTTTACTGAAGGGTGGGTTGAAATTTCTACACTAATCTCTCTACCTTCAACCGGTAGTGGCAACATCGCTTTCTTACCAATGAGATGTTTGTATCTATCATCATCTGGATGGACTACTACAATGCCACAAGCACAAATTAACTCGGGTCTTGTAGTGGATATGATTAGTTCTTCACCATCCTCAGTTTCCCATTTAACATCGACGAGTTTTGTTCGTCGTTGCAGTCTCTCTACCTCTGCGTCTGCGATAGTTGTACCCTCTACAGGATCGTAAATATTAGGACGCAAGTCCTCAATAATCGCACCCCGTTTGAATAATTCTGTGAAGATCGTTTGTGTAACTTTACGGTAATCTGGCGAGTCGGTTAGATATTCGTTATCGTAATCCATTGAAAGTCCAACACGTCTAGCTGTGTTACGCATTGACTCTGTAAATTCTTCAATAGTCTGCTCACACAACTTGAGGAATTCTGCACGGTCATATGTTTTCATTTTCCTGCCAGTATTTTTCTCTACTGTAAACTCAACATTGATCCCGTTTCTGTCAACACCCCAAGGGAATTTTACTTCCTTGCCAAGTAATCTTTGTGACCGAGCGATTACGTCAATCATACTGTATTGAGCAACTGCACCTATGTGCCATGTTCCACTTGGATATGGCGGTGGCGTATCGATTACGAAAATTTCTTTTCCAGAATTCGGATTGAAGGCGTATCTCTTAGAGTATGCAGCCTCATCTGCGAAGTGTTCTTCTTGAATTCTTTTTTCCAGGTCGATTGACCATCTTTTGTCGGATAGTTTAGGAGATGGCATTTTGCTCACCGGCCCTGTGTGCGTCATCCTCACAGGTCCGGTTGCCGCTGTTGTGACTTACTTTTGAAGTGATTGGATGACCAATATGGGTATGACTTCAAATGGTCAAAGCACTACGGCTAATTGGAGGGGAAGTATGTCACAGGATAAATCCAAGTCGAAAGACGACCAGTCCTCTCTTCAAAACAAACTTTCACGCATTGTGGGGCACGGTCAAGAAAAGTTACGCACAAGCGTAAAGGATTGGGACGCCAGAAAGGCGCTAGATGCCGTTTTGGATGCTCCAAAATCCATACAAAGAGAGTGGCAGAAACACGGTGCAACCGGTATTCTGACAAAGTTTCCCATTTTTATGGTCACAGTATGTCTCTTGGCGTCTGTTTTCTTTGCTTACCATTCAGGATTCGTGGATGGAACTTCAATCAAGCCAGGAGATGAACCTTCTCTAAACGTTAACGGAGACCTTGATGTTTATCTTCCTGAGGGTTCACCAGTCCTAGAGAGCATCAAAGACGTTGAAAAGAATTGGTCTACCAATGTGATGATTATTTACATTCATTCGCCAGAAAAACCAATTGATGACAGGAGAATTCTCCAAGAGATGTCTTATGTTGAAACTAAACTAAATCCAAGGCTCTCCGATCCTACGGATGACGTTATTTACGCACTTTCTCTTTCAACCGTTATCAAAGAAGTAAATTCGAGTTTACCAAGGATTCAGGATGCGTTTGTCGATGAATTGGTTGCAGAAATTTGTCCTCCAAATGATGAGAACTGCATAGGTCAAACCGCGGGCGACTTAGTGAAGGATTTGCTAGACCTTGGCGACCGTATTTGGGGTAATTACAGCATACCATCTCAAACTACGATAGATACAATTGTGAACGAGATGTATGAAGATGACGGAACTCCTTCCCCTGGTTTGGACAAGATGGCTAGAGATACAGATGGCGATGGATTCTTAGACAAAGCAGTAATTATCATCGCTGTTGATGAAACAAAAACCGCCAAAGAAGTAATCGACAAAACGCAGGAAATTTTGGATAACATCTCCAAGGAAAAGAGGCCATGTGAGTATGACCAAAATGGAGCCCCTGTTGGTGCAGACCTTTGTGACTGGGAAGATTTGGGAATTTCAATGACTCTGACAGGTCCTGTTCCGATTACCAACGCAGTTACAGAATTCTCTTTCAAATTGTTCTGGCAAATCTTCCCACTAGCAATCGTACTCGTTGCATTGGGACTGTTTGTTTTCCACTCTGATGTCCTGCAAACTGGTACTTGGAGGCCTCTTCAAGGGTTCAAAGTTGTAGTAATTGCGGGTTTGCCAACACTGTGTTCAGTGTTTTGGACTCTTGGCATAATGGGGTATACTGGTTATGAGGTCACGATGACGGTTATTATCGTCGGTCCAATTTTGCTAGCTCTGGGAGTCTCCTATGGTTTGCACATAACAAATAGGTATGCGGAAGAGACGGGAACAAAGGATGAGAAAATACGACAATCTCTAGCTTCTACAGGCAGGGCAGTATTCTTGTCTGCGGTCACTACAGTTATCGGTTTCATTTCCCTTACATTTACGCCAATGAAGCCGATTGAAACGGTGGGAATAGCTCTCTCAGGTGGTATTGTAATTGTTTACTTCCTCACTATGACGATGGTTCCCAACCTAACTCTGTTGCTGGATTTACGTAAACCTAAGCATCCACCTCTGCCTGTTTTCGAGAAAGTAGTCCAAGTTCCAATTAAGTGGTCAAAAGGTGTAATTGCGATATTTATGGTAATGATATTTGTTTCAGGATTCTGGGGCCAAGGTAACGTTGAGGAAAATATCGACCTTCTTGGGATGGCTCCAGAAGATGAGGCATCTGTAGTTACGATGAAGGAGTATTCAAAGGACTTCAATGCAGGCCAAGTTGGAATGATTTTGATTGAAGGCGATATCTCAGGTGATGCCGATCCGACGGAAGGTGAGCCCGTTGAGAAACTGCTTGGTATATCCGCCCTTGAGGATAAATTGAATACGATTGACCAAACCAACGCTGTTAGCATTGTTTTCTTGATGAAATCGGTCGGTCTAGGTGCTAATGTCAGTGGAACTCCACTTTGGAACTTAACCGATAACCCGTTGGTTCCGGAGGACTTGAAAGATGCCTTAGAGCCATATCTCAATCGCCAATACAACGAAGACGTAACTTTCTGGGAAATCCTGACGGCTCCTAGAGCAAACGGTACTGAGAATGTTAGAGCTGAAGGCTTCCTTCTCGATGTTTTCTACTCAAGCCTTACCGATGAGACTCGAGGATTATTCATCTCAGATGATTACAGTCGTAACCTGATTTACGTTGATATGCCGTTCGTTCCAGTTGCGGAGACCGCTGAGGCAGTAGCTGAAGTCAACGAATACACATCAAGAGATTATGAAGGTGACATTTACGCAGGCGACCTCACTGGAGTCGCAGCAACAGCGATTGCAGTCAATGAATTGATAGTCGGTAGCCAATGGTCTTCGCTCGGGTTTGCTGTCGCTCTTACACTGATGACTCTTGCAATTGTTTTCAAGGACATTAGATTTTCATTCTGGACAACTGCTCCTGTTATTGCAACAGTAGCACTTCAATGGCTTGTAATGTGGCAGATGGATGTTTCATTATCTCTTGTAACAGTCATGATAGGCTCAATCTTGGTTGGTGTAGGAGTTGACTTCTCGATTCACATAGCCAACCGTATACGTGAGTTAGGTGGTGGAATTGAAGCGATACGGACATCTACTGTTAGTACTGGAATGTCGTTGTTTGAGGCTGCAACAGTAACGACATTGGGCATGGTTACAGCATATCAAATTCCGATTCCAGAAATAAAGCCATTCATCACTGTTATCATTATCTTGTTGTGGATTGCAGCAGCAAGCGCATTGATTCTATTACCTGCGATTTTCGTACTGTTAGACGAACTTGGTATTGGTTCAACTGGCGGAGCAAATTCCATGGCAAGAAAACTTGGATTGGGTAAAGTTGCATCTAGAGGAGACATAGATGTCGTAGATGCAGCCCTAATTCCTGACCATGGCGATGCATGGTGAAATCTAAGTCTTGCCGACTTTACGGATAGGCATGGTCAGGTACTGGTTGATGAAGTCCGAGCCCCACGTCTACCCATTTTCACAATTGGTCGAAGATGGCTCTACCCACTGGGATGGAGTAAGAAACTATCAAGCTCGAAACATGATGCGAGATGATCTAAAGTTAGGTGACATGGTACTGTTTTACCACTCGAATACTAAACCCCCACACGTTGCAGGTATTGCTAGAGTTTCGCGAGAGGGTTATCCAGATCACACCTCCTGGGATCCCAATAGTAAGTACTACGACGAAAAATCCTCACCCGAGAATCCACGCTGGATAATGGTTGATATTGAAGCAGTTCAGGAAATAGAAATGGTGAGCCTTGTGGATATCAAGGCAAACCCCGCTCTAGAAGGTATGCCACTTGTTCAGAAGGGTCAAAGGCTCTCTGTACAACCAGTTTCGAAGGAACAGTACGAAGAAATTTGTAGAATGGGTGGAATCGAATGATACCTGTATCTAATCGCGCATCAACTATTGAGTATGCGATTAGGGATGTAGTTGTACCCGCTACTAAATTAGAATCTGAAGGCTATGAAATTATCAAACTAAACATAGGCGATCCAATTGCATATCCAGGATTGCCGACTCCAGAACATATGGTTGAAGCATATGTGGAAGGACTTGAGACTGGAAACAATGGTTACTCTCCTTCTTACGGCCTCCCGAGATTAAGAAAAGCCATAGCAGCGGATGAAACCAGGAAAGGATGGGATTGCTCCGCTGATGATGTTTATGTCTGCCACGGAGTTACCGAGGCTTTGCAAATAATATTTGCAGCAACTCTAGAAGAAGGCTCTAAGGTTCTAGCTCCAGGTCCACATTATCCACCATACATGGCTTACCCGCAAATGTATGGCGCCACGACTATCGAATATTCATTGAAATCAGATGATGGCTGGTCAATTGACTTAGATGACATAGAGAGTAAGATGGATTCTGATGTTCGTCTTTTAGTCCTCATCAATCCCAATAATCCAACCGGTAATGTAGCGAGCTCAGAGGAAATCGACAAGCTTCTCAACATCGCTAAAAACTATCCAAACTGTATGATAGTCGCAGATGAAATATATGATGGTCTTGACTTTACTGGTGAGCATGTCTCTGTGGCTTCCCGCTCAAATAGTGTTCCAGTATTCTCTCTAAATGGTGTCTCCAAAGTATACTATGCTCCCGGATGGAGAATTGGATATATGGCAATTCATGACCCTATTGGCTCCATGATGGATGTAAGGGATGGCATCGAGAGATTACTCAGATCAAGATTGTGCGCTAGCACACCTGCGCAACTGGGTTACATCGCAGGTTTGGAAGGCGATCGTACATGGATGGCTGACCATTGTCAGAGGGTTAAGAGTAGAAGGCAACTTTGTCTGGATAGAATCGAAAAAATCAATGGCATTGAAGTTGAAAAGCCAGGTGGAGCATTCTACATGTTCATTCGTTTAACAGATGAAAAATGGGCTAATGATGACAAACAATTTGTCCTCGATTTGTTACACGAAGAGCATGTGTTACTTGTTCACGGAAGTGGCTTCTCGCCAGAAAAAGGACTGGGTCATTTCCGTCTTGTTTATCTTGCTGATGAAGATACTTTGAACATAGCATTCGATAGGATTGATTCTTTCTTAATTCGCCACCGGGCGGCGAAGAAGTCATGAAGCCCTTTCACTAGGCTCGCTTGATGAGGGCGCTCCTGATAGCCATTGTATTGTCAGTGGTTATGCTGCCATTGGCAAGTGCTGGCACTGTAGAGAACCCTGCAAACCTCTCAATCGAACACGCAATTCCATTCCTCGTTGCCTTGGTGACAGCGCTCTTTTTGTGGAAGTGGATGATTCCAACCCAGTTGTCTGGTTTGCAGGTTGGTTTCGAGATAGACGATGGTTTGTATGAGGTTCACAGTTTAACCAAGGGGCGTGGTGGTGTCAAGAAATTACTCAGCTTACCCAACGTTGGATTTGGTATTGCATTGTACATGATGGCAATGACTGGTGTTTTACTATTAATTTCTGAGTTAATCTTCGATGCACAGGTGTATTACCTTCCAAACCTCTTACTCATGGGAATTTTGGTTTTAATACCGATTTTGATTTCTCCTTGGGAATCACTCAATGGCCAGTTGGTAGGAAAAAGAATCGGAGTTACAAAAAATAAATTTGTAAAACTATTTTTCAGGAGAACTGGTACATTTGTTGGCCTACTGGCAGCATCAGT
>JAYYDR010000124.1:0-6268 GCA_036160735.1 Thermoplasmatota archaeon | reverse complement strand
GATTAGATAGGCCCACAGGCCGCCTAAACCAATTCCTAGTGTTGCGAAGAAGAATGCAGGCCTAGCGACTTGAATCATCCTGTCTTTGATACCTTCAGAACTTGTTAGCAGGGAAGAGATTGCTATACAGGACAGCACAATACACAGTGAGTAAGCAAGGAATATCAGAGGTGGATGGATGACCATCAAATCGGTTTGCAGGAGTTCATTTAGTCCGGGACCATTACCCTCTGCTGCCTTGAATGGTTTCAAAATCCATGCAACAAGGAGGAGAGTTAGCGCAAACCCATTCATCAATCGAAGGCGCAGTAACTGAGTTTCCTCAGATTCTGATTTGAGTGGGTTTCTCCAAATTATTGAAAGAAGAGCCATCCATGCAACCCAAAGCAAGATTGGTCCTTCTCTTGCAGCCCATGTTGCTGCGAATCTGTATCTCAAGGGTAGTTCTTCTCCGCCATACCATGCAACAAGATGGATGAGGTCATAATCCATCGTGAACATGAAGGCTAGAATTAGAAAAGGCATAGCAAGAATCCAAGTTAGTTTAGCATCTGGTCTGTAAGTGATGTATGCTGCAACGAAAACAGCGAATGGCATCAACAAAGATTCCATTTACTCACCAGCCAAAATGCTTAGCCCTCGAATATCCGAATGATAGCAAGACGCTGATCACGCCTTTGGTGTAAAGCAGTGGGTGTTTTACTAAAATTTTCAAACCAATCCAGAGCTTATCAAAAACCGACATAGAACCCAACTCCTCTGGCAAACAACGTGCCATGTCGGACAATTCCTTGTCGCTCAAATCATATAGGGATGTTTTTCCCTTCAGAATCTTATGATATGGAGGGAAGCGTTTCTTCCATGCATCGACATAGGCCAGCATGCGCTTGTTAGAGAGATCTCCCTCTGAGATTGCAGCAGCGATTGTTTGTGCGGCTTGCCTACCGGACCAAAGTGCCAGGTGAGAGCCACCTTCGAAAAGGGGCGAAGTAAATCCAGCAGCGTCTCCAACCAAAATAAGGCCGTCTCCGGTTGTAATTTCACGAGGGCCGGAAATTGGAATAGTGCCTCCAAACGGTCTTGGCTTAATTCCTGGCTTTCTCCATTCAGGGTTTTGAATTCCTTTGCCCTTGAGGTATGTATCCTCGACAAACTTGTCTAGGTATTTGATTGCGCCTTTCTTGTCGGTTGTAACTAACCCAACGTTAGCACGACCGCCTTTCTTCGGAATCATCCATACATATCCATGTGGAGAATATTCTGGCCATAAGTAGAAGTCCAGGTATCCATCATTGTCGACCTCGGTCATCTCGTACTGGAAGCCAGCAATGACCTCAACTTCCGTCCCCATATCCAGCAATTTTGTGGCTGCACCTGCAACGCCAGAGGCGTCAATCACCGCTTTACATTCAATTGGAAATTCATTTCCTTTGCCATCAATTTTCCAATTGGTAAATTCATTTTTACTATTGTAAATTCTTTCCATTGAGGTAACCTTGTGCCCTAGGTGCAAACTCGCACCTTTTTTCACAGCTTCATCGCATAGCCATTGTTCGAATTTATGCTTCTCGAGAACGTATCCTTTCTCAGTCAGAAGTTTGGCCGTACCGTCTGGGAAAATCACTCTGATGCCTTTACAATCAAGAGCGATTACATCTTCAGGAAGATCGAGATCAAGATTGTCAACAGCCATCTGCGATAGACACTCACCGCAGTGAACAGGCACCCCAACTTCGGGGTCAGCCTCGACAATCATTGTGCTGAGGCCAGCACGAGAGGAGTGTAAGGCTGCTGAACCGCCCCCGGGACCGGCCCCGATAACCAGTACGTCGCAAGTCGCCATGCCTCCCCGAAGGGGAGGCGGGACTTGAATGAGTCGGAAGAGAACAAGTATTCATCAATAGGTTGTCCTAGCATTAGCATGGCCTGGCGTAATTCTACTCGTTGGCTTGCCCATCTCGAAGAAAAGGGCGAGTTGCTACGCATATCGGAGCCGGTAGACGTCGAATTGGAGGCAGGTGCAATCGCTGACAGGCTTGTCAAAACAAATGGCCCAGCAGTGCTGTTTGAGAAGCCGAGATTACCAAACGGTGAAATTAGCGAAATCCCACTTGCAATGAACATGTTTGGCTCTCACGACAGGACGCTACGGGCACTTGGTGCGGCTCATCCAACAGAAGTTGGAGACAGGCTAGTTGCACTGATGAAGCCAGACATAGGAGGTATTGTCAAGAAACCGTGGACTGGTTTACCACTTGCACGCGATGCAATCTCAATGCCACCAAAAAAGGTGAGGAAAGGGTCTTGCCAAAGGGTCAAAATGGATTTGGATGTAACTAAACTCCCCATTCCAAAGACATGGCCAATGGATGGCGGACGATACATCACCCTGCCACTCGTTGTCACCAAAGACCCTAACTCTGGCGAGCACAATCTTGGAATGTACAGAGGCCAAGTATTCGGTCCAAAGGAAGTAGGATTGCACTGGCAAATACACAAGCACGGTGCTGACCATGCAGCTGCTTGGCCAGATGGAAAAATGCCGGTTGCAATTTGTATTGGCGGACCTCCTGAATTGATTTTCTCAGCAATCGCTCCACTGCCTGATAATCTCGAAGAGTACATGTTTGCTGGGTTCCTTGGAAAAAGAAGGCTAAGAATCACAAAAGCACTCACTCAAGACATTCTAGTTCCCGCAGATGCTGACGTGGTAATAGAAGGGTGGGTGGATGCAACTCAAACTAGAACTGAGGGACCGTTCGGAGACCACTTTGGATTCTATTCGCTAACAGGACAATACCCTGTACTGAATGTAACTGCGATAACCCGCAGAAAAAACGCAGTTTTAGCTGCCACCATTGTTGGACAACCACCGATGGAGGATGGTTACCTCGGAGAGGCAATAGGCAAACAATTCCGGCCTATCCTATCCTTCCAACACAGGGATGTGTTGGATCTGCACTTACCACTGGAAACTGGGTTCCACAACCTAGCGATTGTCAAGAGTAAGCAGAGATATCCTCGCCAAGCAAGGAAAACCTGTCTCGGCCTCTTGGGTGCAGGACAAATGATGTTCTTGAAAATCCTAATCGCTACCGACGATAAGCCGAGTGATCTTGAAGCACTACTCGATGCTTTGAACAATCGAGTTGACCCGAGAACAGACATTACCATAATTGACGGAATGGTAAGTGACTCGCTCGAACCAGCATCAACATATGAGAACGTACATTCTAAAGTTATCATTGATGCAACCAAACTTGTTCCCGCTGACCCCAGGAGCGGAGAGCCGCTAGAAGGATCTCCAGTCGAGGAAGTACCTGCTTGGAGAAAGGGAGATGAAGAGCCCCCTGGAATAAGCGATGCACTGTTGAAAGAAATCTCAAAATTAGATGATGTCGAAGACTGCTTGTTAATGAGAAATTCAATGCTTGTCGTAACTGTTGACATCCAAGGAAAACCTCAGCCAAGAACTGGCATGGACTGGCCTGATGAAGATGCAGCCAAGGCACAAAGAGAAAAAATTTCTCAATTGCGAAATTCAATTTGGCAATTGGATTCAAAAAATGAACTTCGATGGCTTTTCGTCACAGATAACGACATGAACCTGCACGGCGAAGGTGCGATGAGAAGACTGCTATGGCAACTAACTTCACGCTTTGCTGTAGAGCGTGATTTCATCGTTGAAGATGGAAGAATCTTCTGGGATGCAACTACTCCAATACCATCCAATGAGGGGCCGACTCCGGTCCGCAGATGGCCCGCAATTACAATGCATGATCCTGAGACTCTGGCTGCGATAGATAGATTTGACCTACCTCCATGGCCAGACAACTTGGTGATGTGAATGGACCTCAAGCAAATCGCATCATTCGTAAAAATCGAACACACACTGTTTAGCCTACCCTTTGTCTTCATTGGCGCATTGATGGCTGGCGACCCAACATACGCACAGTACTTTTGGATACTCATTGCAGCGGTTGGAGCACGCGGACTGGCAATGGGATTAAACAGAATTATCGATAGAAATATCGATGCTGCAAATCCTAGAACAGCGAACCGACATTTAGCATCAGGAAGCATGTCTCTCAAAACGGCATGGATTCTATGTGGCATATTCCTGGGAATGCTTGTGATTGGAGCAGGAATGCTGAATCCGCTTTGCTTGTATCTCTCACCAATTCCTGTAATCGCATTCGTGATTTACCCATACCTCAAGCGATTTACGTGGCTTTGCCATTGGTGGCTTGGAGGTTGCCTAGCACTCGCCCCAGCAGGTGCGTGGGTTGCGATAACAGGAGAGATTTCCTCAAATTCTTGGTACCCTGACCTGTTGTACGTTTCTCTAGGAGTGCTGATTTGGATTGCAGCATTTGATTTAGGGTATGCACAGATGGATGTTGAAAGCGATAAGAAGAATGGAGTGAAATCTTTCCCAGCTACCTTCACACCACCAGTGACCATGGCAGCTATGCTGATTTCAATGCCGCTTTGGGCAGTTGCTTTCTCGATAGTCTCCCCAATAGGTACTCTGATTTCTCTCGGGTTTGTAACGACTGTACTAGTGGCTGCAGGAAACAGCTTCCAAGATTGGTGGTTTAGAGCCCATGCATCCACAGGATGGATACTACTATTTGCGATGCAACTTTGATAGAGTGGCATGATTCGCAGTGATTCATGAATCCAATAGTGAGGTCATTGCTAGAATTCAACCAAGCGTTCGAAATACCAAAGTTGGACCAACCAGGACTTGGCCCCGAAGAATTGATTGAGTTAAGAATAAAGTTACTTTCAGAAGAAGTACAAGAATATGCAGAGGCTGCACGAGCAGGTGATCTAGTAGAAGTCTTGGACGCACTAGCTGATATTGGCTACATTCTTGCTGGAACAATCATCAATCATGGAATGCAAGACATCTATGACGATGCATTCAATGAAGTCCACAGGTCGAACATGGCTAAACTAGTCGACGGGAAGGTATTGAGAAGAGAGGATGGAAAGGTCCTGAAACCAGAAGGTTGGCAACCACCACAATTGGCTCAGTTCCTCCAGTGAGTTATTGAGTAAACTCCTCTTGGGATTCCTATGCGCACAGCGTTAGTGACCGGTGGCGGCAGAGGAATTGGTGCTGCAATCTCGAAGCAACTAGCTGCGGATGGCTACAGGATTCTTCTGACATACTGTAGCTCCTCAAAGCCGGCTGAGATGGTCGTGGATGAAATCAGAGACTCTGGAGTGGATGCTGTTGCGGCTAACTGTGACGTGACAGATGCTAGAGAAGTTGCGCTACTTGCAACACACCCGTGGGTTATTGAAGGAATAGACGCCCTCATTATCAATCACGGCAGATATGATCGAATCGATGCTAAGAATTTGGATATCGAACATTTACGAAGAACGATGACTACTAACTTTGAAGGCGCATTCTTAACCTGGAATGCTGTTAAGTCAAATCTAACAGACAATGCAAGAATTTGCGTAATCGGGAGTCAACTCGGAACTAGAGGTTCTCCCCACGGTGCCGATTACTCAGCATCCAAAGCCGCACTTTCGACATGGGCTCGCTCCCTTGCACAATCACTAGCACCAGAGGGTAAGCGAGTGAATGTGGTAGCACCGGGGTTTGTTGATACAGATATTTTGGCAGGCGACAGTCTGGAAAAGAGAGCTAGCCGTGAACAGGAAGTTCCTCTGAAAAGAATAGGAACCCCAGAGGATATTGCTGGGGTTGTTTCCTTCTTGGTTGGAGACAAATCTAGTTACATCACCGGTGCTGTAATACACGTCAATGGTGGATTGTATCTACCTTAGGATGTGAGCAAATGAGTGATCCCTTCGACATTTCGAAGGCCCTTGAAGGGGCGGTGGAAGACCAACTTTCACCACAGGTGTCGAAGTTCAAAATTCACTCCGAACACAGCACTGCAGGCGACCAAGAAAAAGCAATTGAAAAATTGATTTCTCAATTAGAAAATAATCAAGAAAGATGTGTCCTTTTAGGCGTCACCGGCTCAGGTAAAACCTTCGCCATGGCGAACATAATTGAGAGGCTCAACATACCTACATTGATCATGAGTCACAACAAAACTCTAGCCCGCCAACTGTATCAAGAGATGGCTGGATTATTCCCAGAAAATGGAATAGAATATTTCGTATCTCACTATGATTATTATCAGCCAGAAGCATACTTGCCAAAGAGAGATTTGTATATCGACAAGGAGTTGTCAATCAATGAAAGAATCGAACAAGAAAGATTCGCTACTGTTGC
>JAYYDR010000123.1:0-26659 GCA_036160735.1 Thermoplasmatota archaeon | reverse complement strand
CCCCATCATCACCCAGTAAGGACTCATTGTCTCACCGCCCATAGCCTACGGCTATGAGTATTTTCACTCCGCAACCTTTGAACGGTTTCTTTCATCCTCTGCTTTCGCAACTGCGATACCGTCTTCGACGTCTACTTTCCTAAGGAGAATTGCACCTGCGACAATCAATAGCGAGATTGCAAAAATACCGACCCTTGAATCAAACCATACTGTCATGACAGCGTAAATTAGTGGACCTAGCAGAGCAGCGACCTTTCCAAAGAATCCGAAGAATCCGAAGAATTCTGCTGACCTGGTTTCAGGAACCATTTGTCCAAACATGGAACGTGCAAGTCCCTGTGACCCACCGAGCAGTGCTCCGGCGAATGCTCCTAGGAGTAAGAATTGGAAGAATACAGTGATTCCAAGTGGAGCCCAAATTAGTGAGCGTGCGGTATCAGGTATGAAATCCAAAACTCCATCGCCAAGACTGGTTGGGTGATTCACACCTAGACCTGTTTGGTCTCCAAATTCTCCGCCTTCAATGCTGTATGAGAATCTAGATTCATCCATTGAATCGCTCAACTTTTCAAGGGAATCTGCGGTCAATATCACATTTACTTTAACCGGTGCCCCATCATCATCAAACGCCCATTCAACCGCATCATCATCTCTTACATCCTCATTCTTCTGAACAGGCAAGATGTCACGGTTTTCCATTGCCCACTTTTGCTCATCGTCATCGGGGAGTGCTGCGATGTTGTTCACGCCCTCTCTTGCCTCAGCGACATACGTACCGGCCTCTTCGTCCCAAGTATACTGTATGTCGTAATCTTCGTGCTCTTCTAATTCAAGAGGTGCGAATGATAGTGCTCCGATAATTACTACACACCAGCAAATCAGAGAGAACTGCAAAGCTTTCTTTGTGCCCCATTTGTCTGCTAACTTAGTAAATCCGATAGCGGCTGGTGCGGCTACGAATTGTATAATCAATATCGTTAGAATTAATCCAGTTGTTGTAAGTCCAAGTACAACGATTCCAAATACACCAGCAAGGGCTGTAACTGAGTTAATTCCGTCTATGAAACAGAAGTATGCAAGCATGTAAAAGAACAGGGTTCTGAAACTCTTGATGTCCTTTAGAGTGGATACTACTTCACCTAGCGCTAGTTTGGTTGATGCAATTAGACCCATTGGCTCCATTTCGTCTTCGATGTGAGGTTCGGGAACCATCTTGAATGTCATTTGAGCGAAACCCAGCCACCAAATTCCAGAAGATGCCATTACGAACGGAATAACCCATCCTCCGTCTAGACTCAAAACCATTCCTAGGTGAACCACAAGTAGTAATCCTCCACCCAGATAACCTGCTGCAAATGCTTTGTTTGAGATAGAGTCCATTTCAGATTCATCGCCCATGTGTGGCAATAATGCATTGTAGAATACTCCTGCACCGTTTAGTCCAACATTTGCAACCATGAACATTATTGTTGCCCATATCCATCCAATAGAAACACCGAGGTATGGAGATAGTGCTAGTAGAACACAAGAAATTGAACCTACCCAAGTAAGGGTTCTAAGCCACCAAATTTTGATCATTCGCCTGTCTGCGATAACACCCAATGAAGGCGCGCATATTGCTACGAGTAATGCTCCAACCATTACAGCGGCTGAAAACATTGCATCAGCAGTCCACTCTGATCCGAGAATTTTTGTTGAAATTCCATTTGCTTCTGCAAATAAGTATGCGAACCACGCAGGGAAAACCGCTGTCGTTACAGATGTTTCAAACGCACTCTTACCCCAATCATAAGCACAATATCCTCGTACTCTTTGGTCTTCTGCCATAACTCGCAATGCTTCTAACCACTTATCATAGTTAGGCCGTTTTAGAATTCCGGCACATGATTCAATAATGAAATGCCCTCAAGCCGCCATAATGGTATTTCAACAACCTCCCGAAAATACTCACGCATCGCTAGTGCAAGCGATGCAAAGTATGGATGGTGTTGAATTCGACTTGAGATTAACCGCAGATGACCAAATCGTGGTGCATCACGACCACACAGTTTCAATTCCAAAAGAGTTGCTTGATGATAAGCCAAAAATTGTGGAGGAATGGGACCTTGCTGATTTGGAAAGAATAGGGTTCTGCTCGTTTGAAAAATTGATGTCAGACAGGAATTGGTTAGTCCCATGGCAAGAGCACTCCAAAGTTGCCTGTTTAGAAATCAAGCGATGTTTACCCGAAGTTGAAAAAGATCCTACAAAAAGAATGGCTAGGATAATGGAATTGGCCAGTGGAATGGTTGATGAAGCAGGTATACATAATGAGGCTGCTGTGTTTTATGCATTCCATAGACCCATGGAAAAGGTAGCAAAATTATCAGGATCTAGCAGACCTTGGTCAAGGTTACTACCCACTGTGCCAAGGACTGGTTCACACAATTCAAAGCGAATCAGAGCTTTGCCTCAATTTGTATCCTATTCTTTTAGCCGACTAATGAAAACACAGCAGAAGGCAGGCTCTCCTATGATGCCATGCGCAGTTGATTACTTTGAAGGTATCAAGCGTTTCATCCACTTTGGCCGCCCAGTTGGATTGAAGGGCAGGCAATTAAATCGTCTCAGAAATATCCTAGGAGATTTCCCAGTATATGTTTGGCCAGGCCACCCCCACATGGAGCGCGATTTGCTTAGTGCCGGTTTATCCATTCTAACCGATTACCCCGACCCTAACATGGACTTACCATGTGGTAGCAAGAGATGGATGCGTCCGGCAACAATGCCTCTAAGCGATGAGCAGTGGAAAGGTCTGGAGAATGGAATTATTCCAGAAGATGTTGCTCCATGGCATGAGATAAGCGATGAACAATTGGGATGGAAAGCAGTTCGAATGATTGGTCATAGGGGCTGTGGAAAGACTCCACGACCTGTCATTCAGTCAACGTGACGCAATGTTTGTTCTTCAGCGATATATTTTGGTCGGTAAATCGGTGTTCCTTTACCGCCTCTCATCACAGTTCTCTCATCTACGATTTGTGCACCAATTCCAGCAACTCTAGCCCAACCAAAGAATGTGGTATAATATTCAGGGTCACAAAGCCCAACGTGGTTTAGCAAGGTTCCACTTGCGATATCGACATTTGCGTTAGGATTGCTGATTTTTGGATTTTCAGATAGAACTCTTGGGGCAACTTCTCTAAGGACTCTGATTGTCTTGAAATACTCATCATCAGGACAAATTTTCTCTCCAAGAGCGAATTGAACGGTTGCCCTTGGGTCTTCAGCTCGCAGGACAGCATGGCCGAATCCGAATACAGGGCGTCGAGCCTCTAACTCCCCTCTTACGAAGGCTTCAACCTCAGCAGGATCCGATGTTCCAATCTTCTGTACGAATTCAAAGCACGATTGGTTTGCTCTTCCATGAAGTGGTCCGGACAGAGCATTCATTGCCCCTGCCATCGATGAGTAAACAGTCGCATGTCCACTTGCAACCGCCTTGCCAGCGAATGTTGAGAGGTTACCTCCACCATGGTCCATGTGTAGTACAAGATATGTTGCTATTACCTGGTTCATTACTGATTTATCTACATCAGCAAGGTCTAGTGTATTGGTAAACCTAGCAACTAGGCCCAATGACAAATCATCGGCTGGAATGTTCACTAATCTTCCTTCTCTGTATCGGAAAATTAGGCCAAGCAACCTTGGCATCCTTGCTACTAGGTTCAACGCATCACTCTTCCAGTCGCCCTCGCCACCCAGCATTCCCAATGTATGAATTCCAATCGACAACCAGTCCATGGGATGTCCATCTCTAGGAAGTGATGCTAGAACTTGTTCTACTCCATCAGGAAGTGCTCCTCGTGACTTTAGTTCTTCTTGGAATTCAAAAGACTGGTCTGAGTTAGGCAATTCTTTGTTGAATAGTAGGTAGATAACATCCTCCGGCAGCATTGATGCGAGTTCACTTATTGGGTAACCGCAATAGTGAACGCCTTTGGTTGGTGTGACAAATGATGTTCGACATGTTCCGACAGGTATACCACGCATACCCGTGTTTAGGTGGGATGAAGTCAATTCGAAAATAGACTCTTCATCGCTCATCGATTTGCCACCGAACCTATCGAAATGATACCTGTGTATAAGGTCGACCCTGTTTAGGTCAAAGCGATACAGTTTCGGTGTGTCTTACAACACTAAGTGTAATCAACTTGTAGGATTTGATATTTCAAGAAAATATCATTTTCTCAGACAGGCCATTTTCTGAAACCCCTGAATGCATCACGGTCATCCAATATTTTCTTTCTAATCGTGTTGCCATCAATGATGAAAGCCTCTTCAGAATCTAAGCCGGGACAACTACTCACAGTCAATTTCCAAGATCTGTCGGAGCGGACATTCTCTGCCCAAAACGGGAATGACTTACACTGTGCTGGACGGGCTTCGTAAACCGTGCATTTTTTGTCTTCATCCAGGTATATGCAAATGTCTGTGTATTGGTCAGATTTCAGAATATATCTGCCATCCATGGTTTGTCTACAATCTCTTTCCAGCCAATCCTTAACTTCCATTCCATGATGATTGGCAAGCATTTCAGCGTCTTGTGGCCTTAAGTAGACAATGCCTCCAGGTTCATCACAGCATTTACCACAATTTGGTTGGCAGGAGAAAGGCACTCCTGACATCCACCAAGGCTTGTTCATGCTTCGCCACCTATCGGTTGCAATACCTTGATTGGTGTTAATTGAGCATAAACAGGTGCATTGGAAATGTTACCTAGAATTACTTCTATTTCTGCGATCCTATCTGCGATTTGAATCAATTCTTCTACCGATGCGTTTTTGCTTTTTTCGGCAAGTAAATACATCTCTTCCTCTAGTTCCATTAACTGGTTCGAGTGGTCGACATGTTCTTTCTCCATATCTGCAAACATTTTGTTTGTGATATTGTCTATGCTAGTTGTTGTTTCGACAACCCTTGCCCTATCTAGGCCGCTGAGTTCAGTCTCAGACTCTAGTAAGAATTTTTCATTTTCATCGACTGTTAGCGTAGTAGTAACGTGTGGAGTTAGGTTATCTGAGGTCAGTACCTCGTGAAGTTCATCCTTCTCTTGAATTGTAAGTTCAGGAACTACCCAATCGTCAGACAATTCAGGCAGTGGGACGTTTAACTCAACGCCACCCGGGTCGAGGCCAGTGTATACCGTGTCGAAAGTTTCCTCGATTACTCTAGCCGCAATTGCCTCGAGATTATCTCTCTCCTCGTAGATTTCATAATCGGATTTGACAATTGGCGTTTCGTTTAGGATGTCCGAAACGTCATCTGCAGTTACGATTCGTTCGCCAGATTCTATTGAAAGCGCTACTTTCTCAAATGCAGCATTGGTTGTTCTCCAATCGCCGTCACTGTGACTGACAATCCGAGCAAGCATAGAATCGTCTAGTAGTAGCGACCTTCCGCTAGTATTCCTTCTAAGATGTGTGATTAGCGACGATGAACTTGGTTTGTTAATCCACACACTGGTTGCAGACCTCATGACTTCCCACAGCCTTCTAGCAGGCCATTCATTTGATTCAACTCTTGATGTTGCAATAATTTGAACTCCTAAGTTGAGAGCATAATCGATTAACATACCTAACTCAGTTGCAATTCGTTCATCTGCTAAATGCAAGTCATCTATCGCAATTAGACTAGCGTGCGCAACAGCGTCTTGCCAGCCATCGGGAAGAGAGTCCCAGCCACGCATGGCAGAAGTGGATAAGAGGTGTACATTACCATCTTGTCTTCGAATCATTGCCTGAACCGATGCAGACAAGATGTGTGATTTTCCACTACCATTTCCGCCTAGAATCAGTAGTGGGTTCATGGAAATGCCTGGTTTGTCAATCACTTTCTCACATGCGTTTGAAGCTCTAGTGTTCTCTTCGACTACGTGCCAGTTTTTCCAAGTCTTGTGGTCGGAGAGTTTCTGAACCGGTGGCCACAATGGCTTGAAGGACAGATCTTTCATCCCGAAGTCACTGTAATTTGTTGAATATCCTCTTTGGTTATCAAGAACCTCTGCCCATACAGGTCTACCGTCTTTCAGTAGTCCCAATGAGTCTCCCAGCAACTCCTCTTCTCCTTCCTCAAACTCGAGTTTCTCCCTCATTTCACCAATTCTCTTTGCAGCGATTTGAGCGAGTGAAGAATCGCCTTCGTCCAAATTCACACTTGGTTTCCAAGTCGGGGTCTTTCCAAGAACTTGGTCGGCGACTATGTCGAAAGTCGGTCTTGTTTTGCTTCCGGTTTGAGATAAGAGGTCAGATTCTCTAGTGTCTTGTACCTCATTGACTCCACGGAGTGTATTCAATTTTGACATTGCAGTACGAGAGGATGTTGCATCTCTTCCAAGACTTTCCCTAGCGTTAGCTAAAGCGAGCAGAAGTTTTTCTCTGTGTGTCATTCTCACTCGACTTCCTCCTCTTTTTTCTTCCAAGATTCCAATTCTTTGTCGATGTCGATTTCCCTCTGCGGTACACTTGAAGCCTGTCTTCTGTTAGCTAAGTTGCGCTTTATTTCAATGCCTCGAGCAGCCAGTGGGCTTACGACTTTTGCATTTGGTTTTGCATTGGTTCTTTGCGCAGGTTTTGGACCTAGTTTAGTAGCAGGCAAAGTGTGATTTTTCTTGCTCGGGTCTTGTCTAACAGCATCACTTATTCCACTACTAATCTTCTTTGAGATAGATTTGAACTTGCCCTCGCTTCCAACACCGATGGCTGTTTTCGGGAGTGGATTTGTAGATGGTAAATCTCCGATAACCTTGCTTTTACTCACTGCAGATAGTCCAGCCAACTTAGTTTCCCTATCGCTAGGAACTCTAGCGTGAGTTGCTTTTCTACGCTTTACCCTTTGGGCCTTTCTTGGGCCTTTCTTTTCCGGCTCAACAGTTACAACTTCAGCCTCTTGGATAGTTTCGACCTCTTCGACAATGACGGTCTCAATTTCTTCACTTTCAGTTATGACTTCGGTTTCAGTTACAGGAGGAATTGGAGTTTCATCGACAATTTCCTCAACAACTTCTTCGATAACAAACGATTCAGGAGTGTTCTCGTCGAGGTAATTTTCGAGACGCAGGATCTCTTCTTCTGTAGGTGGTGCCATCAATGGGTGGTCTAACAATGAATCTGGGTCTTGATTCCAAGAGTGTAACAAGTCTGTATCAATTGGTGGAGCTGCACGGATTATGTGTGCGGAATCGGTACTTTTCCATGCGGATTTGTCGAATGAAATAAGCAGGCAATCATCTTCATAACGCATTCGATCGGAAATTTCTCTTATCATTTCGATTACAGGTTTCTCTCCACAAATATTTGCAAGATATTCTAAGCCATCAAGTAGTAATACTGCCCTTAGGTTTCCTTCAAGGAATCCATAAACCGTTCCTTTAATCGCATCTAGGTCAACAAACTGAACGCCTTCTCCCTCCCTTTGAGAAAGCCAAAGGCAATCGTCAGCTGGTATGTCAAATTTGACCGAAACCTCTTCTCTTGTTTTCCTGCTGATTACCAAGAGAGGTTTCCCGTGATTTTTGAGATTAGATGCTAGAGAAAACAGTTCATCACTTTCATTTGAAAAGACGCTCCCTGGCCCTAAACTAATTCCAAGAGTCGCAGTTCTGTGGACCATCGATGCGGCTTTAGCTCGTACGAATTCTGGTGCCTCTATGGATGCGTCGATTGTAGGTAATTTACTTGATTTAGTCCATGCAGTCTTTCTACTGCTTATGTTATCCCACCATTGGGAAGACTCTTTCTCCTCTGGATTTTCAACAGATAATTTAGCACTGGGATGCAAATCGATTATTCTCTGTACATCTACATCCTCAATCAACTGAATCAAACAGTCTAATTCTTGACAGTCAGTTTCGATTTCAATAAGTGCATCTACGCCTTCCAAGATGGCTTTCTCCTCATGAATCGCAACACAAATTTCGCCATGTTGAATAACAACTTGGCCAACTCTTGGCATCTTCTCCTTCGGTGTTCTTTCACACCGGATATAGCCGTTTACTCCGAGTTTCACCATCTCGTTGAGAAGGGTTGAGAGTGCACCTGTGCCTCCCCGCCTTTCTTCGATGATATTACCCATTGGCAACTCGACCATACGCACCCCTACGGGGTGGTTGGTGATTGTACCCTTCTTGAATGGTGAGGTTCAAACAACCAATTCAACGAGGGTTTCATGTCCTAATTCTAAGTGGCGAGCCCATGGAGGCACCCAAGGGCCTGATTCTATTTGCTAATACTCCATTGGGCAAAGAATTAGCAAGTACCGAGTTGAAATCGAAGTTTGGTTTGGGATTGCTCTTATCTGCACTGGTGTTCATCGGAATGTTTTGGGTTGTCAATATCTTAATTGTAATTTCAATAGTAATTGCTGTTAACTCAATTCTAATCTTAAACGCAAAAAAAACGGTAAATATTCCACTTGCTGTGAACCTGAACCATCCTTTCATGGAATCGCAATATGTATCGGATTCAGAGGTAATGGTCAACTTTTCAGGCAAATGGGTCAATCCAGGAAATCACCGTCTAAAGTTGGCTAAAGATAGCCTCGGAGGCTGGATTGTACACAGACAAGACGAGGATATCTCCACCCTTTCTGTATGGGATAGCTCACTGAAAGAATCTACTTTGCAAAAGCACCTATCGATAATCAATCAAGCCATTTCATTGAATAATGCAATCAATGAATCAAACGATGAATTTGATGATGCGAGGGAAAGAGAGTCACAAGAGTCAACTTTGCTCGAGAGAAATTGGCTACCTGAAGAAGAACTTGAGGTACAGGGTCCGATTTCTCGTATTTTCTCAAATGAGTAAAAAAATCACTCAAGCCATGTTAACACACCGTACCTTCAAATGGTGACTGCCCAGCAGAGATGGCATGGCCGAAGACTCGCAGAGTGGTGTAAGTATGGCCTCGCTGGATGATTCTCAGCGAGAAATGGTTACAGGTGGAGGCCTATCCAGTCGCTTCTCAAAGTTGCCTCTGTGGCTGTCACATCCTTCTAACATTGGCTCATTTTACGGTTTGTTAGTCTCACTAGCTTTGCTTCTACCTTACATCATGACAGAGGAATTTTGGTTTCCTCTTTGGTTACTTCACGCAAGTTTGTTGATCTTTGCTACCGCATTCCTTGGTTTGTTTAGCCGTTTAATGGCTGCTATTACAGGCCGTATGCCAATTGCTGTAAACCGCAAGGTTCTGTATCCAATGCCGTTTATTGGATTTGCATTGTTTACTCTAATACATACTGATTTACTCGTCAATAATACAGTAACACAATACTCGGCTTGGGGATTGTTGATGATCCCAGGCCCACTCTACATTCACCTATCCTGGGCGCCAAGATGGAGATTGCTATGCATGATTGAGGATGGAAATAATCCATTCAAGGACATGCCTGCTAAAGAATATCTAGAAGAACAGGAAGAGGATATAGCATCTGACGATTCTGACCTTATGGAGGTAGTCGAATCATTCGAAACAGAAGAAGAGTAGATCAATCCTCGTCAACAGCCGCTCTTATTCCATCAATGCCGTATAATTCTATTTCCCAAGTCGACTCGCAACCATTGTCCGTACTTAGTGGACTATTATCTTCTCCAATATCAGCGGTCAGTGTCAAAGTCCAAACACCATCTCCTAACCTTATCCACTTGAACAGATTTACAGCCTCTTCTTTTGATTGAGCATAAATTTCACCTTCGGGAATTTCCCATTCCCCAATCCACGCAGTACCATCATAAGCGGCATCTGTGTCATCACATTCCAACACGCCTTGAGTTTGCATTCCAGAAGCATCAACCCCCTCAGGCGTGGTTATCTCCCACGTGACAGAGTCTGTTGTGTCAAACTGCGATTGTTGTTCACCTTCATAGCACGCTATGCCAAAATAGACGTTAGTTGTGTTTCCAAGGTTGAAATCTCTTGTATCTATTTCAACTGTGATGACCTCTCCATCCGACATTGTTTCATATCCTCCAGAGTTTCCAGCAGTCCTGTCCCAGTCTAAATACCACTTACGCACGCCTTCAGGAGCTGAGGATTCAGATGATGCAATTAGTTCTCCAACTCCACCCCCTAATGAAGTGAGCAATAGAACTGAAATCATGACTCCGATTGCAGGTCTTCCTTTCCACAATTCCAACTGCTCTTGATTAAATTTAGGAAGCCTAGTTTCATTGATGTGTTTGATGGTGAATGGTGCCCAGATAAGTGCAATAGCGAACATTCCGATAATCGTGGAGAGTTGTGCTATTTTTGCTCCAATTGAGTTGCCCCAAGTTATCTCAATCCAATATATTTTGAAATTATCACCAGTGAAGAAATCTCCGTCGAATACGGATGTGTAATTCTGTCCGAAGTTTGTGTCTTTGGCTTGAACAAAGGTTGGTTTTGCATAGTATGAAGGGGATAAGTCATACAAGTCATCCTCCGCTTTCCTAAATATTCCATCTTCGAAACTTGAATTAGCAAGTGACATGGAAATGACAACAGCTGCCAATAGTATGGTATTCCAACATTTTTCTTCTCCTTTAATGGCATCGGAAATTCTAGTGGACATCCGTTTGGAAATTGTGATGATACACAAAATGAGTACACAGATTAGAGGCCATCTTAACTCTAGCAGAGGGTCAGAAATACTCTCAAGTTCAGGATGGTCGGAGTATGAGTTGTAACTAGTGCTTTTTTCTCCTGTAACTCGCTCATCGAGTCCTGATTGGTTGTCAAAAATAACCATGAATGGAGATAATGTCCACCCAAACTCATGAGTGGTGCGGTTTTCTGCGTCGTTGCCAAAACCCCCTTCGAAACCTTCCCATGTTTGTCCAATATGGTACCACGGCGTAAATACGGAGATCATTACGAGAATAACTGTTGCACTAATCAAAATACTAGGTAATTTTTCGATACCTTTCGAAATTTTGTCAGGAGTATCATCTGTAGTGAACCATATGGGCGCTTGGGGTGTCTCAAATTGTTCAAATAATGTAACGAAGCAAGAAATTGAGCCTATAAGTGTTACAATAAAGAGGAAAATCAGCAATAAGAATCCAATGTGAGGTCCCCATGTTACACTCAGAACCGAAGAATCTCCGTCGGAATTTTCATTTTCGATGTACAACTTTCCCCAGAATCCATCGTTGTATTCAAACTCTTCAGCATCACCGTCATCCAAGTCGCCGTATGCGTTGTCTGAGAAATCTGAGCCGTAACCTATGGCACTGAAAATAAACAGCACACTTGTAATCGAAATAAACCCAAGCAAAGTACCATTGATAGTTGCGTGATTGAAGTATTTATTGATATGAATTTTCTCTTTTGTTCCCACAATAATTAGTAAAGTGAGAATCAGAGATATTGTCAACCAAACCGAAAGTTCTGAATTCAAATCAGCCATCATCTGGCTAAGGTATTCTTCCTCGCCAGGATCGTTGATTTCATTGATACTTTCTATACTACCTCCAAAGAAATCTTTTGAAAAATTCCATCCTGTATAGTCTTCAGTAGAAGATTGTACAATTCTATATTCATCATAAAAATCATACTCGATTGTTATTTGTTCATCCGTGAGATCTTTATTGGTTACGTTGTCCTCCGCTTGGTAGAATGGAGCAAACTCGATCGCAACAATCAGGATTAGAGCTATTATTGGAGACCAATGTATAATGCGGTCTCTCTGAGATAGCAACTTCTCAATATTGACCATGACTATTTGTCGGTAATTTTGCAGATAAATGTTTACCCGTCAAATTAGGCCAACAGATTTACCTGCGCTCTCGAAGATTCGTAGAACTTCATCAAGGTCTTCTCTACTAAGGCCTGCAGACATTTGTGTTCGAACTCGAGCCTTGTCTCTTGCAACCATAGGGAATACAATGGCTCCAGCCATTACCCCTTGCTTCAACATCTCATTCGAGAGTCCTTTTGCAACCGAGGATTCACCACACATCACCGGAATAATCGGTGTTGTTGAAACACCTGTGTCGAATCCTAGAGACTGCATTTCGCTTCTGAAATATTCTGTATTTTCCCAAAGTCTAGCATGATGCTCTGGCTCGTTCATAAGAACCTCGATCGCTGCTTTTTGTGCAGCTGCAACTCCGGGTGGCTGGGAACCTGAAAGCAGCCAAGACCTTGAGTGGTTGAGTGCGTGATTACGTACGATTTCTTTTCCGGCAAGAATTCCGCCTTGAACACCTAATGCCTTAGAGAAGGAACCGCCCTCAAAGTCAACTCTGCCTTGTAGTTTGAAGTGGTCAACGATACCTCGTCCTCCATCCCCAAGGACCCCCTCACCATGACAGTCATCAACCATTACCATCGCATTGTGTTCCTCGGCCAAGGCAGTTAACTCATCAAGTGGGCAGATATCTCCGTCCATAGAAAAGACTCCGTCCACGATTATGAGTTTCCTCTCAGAGTCATCATTTTCCTTCAGGACTTGTTCTAAGGCGCCCATGTCGTTATGAGGGAACACCGCTCTCTTTGCTTTGGTTAGTCTAACTCCATCGATAATCGAGCCGTGATTTAGCTCGTCTGAGATGATTATGTCCTGCTTTCCTTGAACCAGAGAAGGAATGAGTCCCACGTTCACAGTGTAACCTGCGGAGTAAATTAATGCGGATTCAACGCCTTTGAATTCAGCGACTTTTCTTTCAGCCTCCAGATGTATATCCATTGTACCAGCGATAGCCCTAACAGAACCGCTTCCTGCGCCGTATTTCCTAGTAGCAGCGATAGATGCCTCGACAACTTTTGGATGCGTTGTCAGATTGAGGTAATTGTTTGCAGACAGCATAATTGTTGGCTTTCCGTCCATCGTACATCTCGGGGTGTTAGCACTCTCCAGAGTTGGAGGTTGCCATAGTAATGATTGCTCTTTTAGATGTGCAAATCTTTCTTCCATCCAAGATAAGTCTCCGGCCATGTAATCGGCTAAGTGGTTGATGTACATGTTGTTTTGCTCGGTTACAAACAGTCATGAGTGAGAGGTATGTGGATTACATGATGCGGATAGAAGGTACTGTGTCTTCTGGGCTTGGCCGAGCTCACATCTTCATGTCCCAGCACCACTACCAAGAGCAATTCAAGACAATCATTGGTCGTAGCGCCTGGCCGGGGACACTAAATGTTCACGTCGAGGGTGATTCATTAAAGGAATACAAGAGATTGCGAGTTTCCGCAGGTCTCGAAGATGGAGAAAGTAGCGATGTAACTGCGCACAGAATTAAGGGATTCGACAGAGACGGAGTATCCTTTGGTGGAGCAACCGCGTTTTTGGGGAAATTTCTAGTTGACGATGAGGCGCACGATTGTGCTATTCTTATTCCGGACCTAACCCGTCATGAAGACGTTGTCGAGGTCATAGCAGGGGTCTTTCTGCGCGAATCCTGTTCAGTGGATGACGGTGACAGAGTCAGTATTTCCCTTGAATAAGGTCAAACTGTCTAATCAAGATCTCCTTCTGTTGTTGTCGGCAGATTTCTTGCCACCTTTTGCTTGAATGGTCTGGTTTAGGAATCGTAGGTTCTTCAGTGTTGACATCTGGAATTCCATCCCAACTTACCGACCATAAAATCAGCCAATCAGGGTCTGCAAGTCCGAGGTCGATTTCGATGTCAGGTGTATCTCTTGCCTCAATAACTCTCTCAACGGGGCTGTAGCCGGTTACAACTGCTAACATGGCATTTGCAATTCTTCTCACCTGATTCCAAACAAATGCTTCGCCTACAATTTCGAACCCGATTATGCGGCCACTATTTACCCAAGGCTTGCACGTTTCTACGACCCTTGTTGTTGTCCGATTAGGTTCACGTCTGCAGAAATTTGCCCAGTTGTGCTTTCCAACAAATAGAGAACACAATTCAGTGAATTCATCCAAATCGGGTTCAGTCCAACCTTCCATACATTCCATTCTGTAGCGATAAGTTCGGTAGAGTGCTCTGCGTGGTGACCAGTCATCTGTGACTTGACGTGCGTCTACCAAACAGATACTCTCAGGAATTTGGTGTCCAACAGCCTTCATGAATCCTTTTTCCTTCATCGCATCCCAGCGTTCTTGGTCGATGTCGATGAATCCACCATTCAATCTAACATGAACTCCAGAATCAGTACGACTTGAGAATGCAACAGGCATTCTTTCATTTGTCCATTTCAACTTCTTTTTGAAAACGTGCATGAAAGTTCCCTGTACTGTAGGGACATCTGGTTGCACTTGACTACCGTGAAAACAATCACCATAGTGTCCAAAACGGAAGGCAATACGCGCCTTCCCCATCAGATTACACCTCACTCGTCGGAGGATAGGACTGCTGCAGCATCTTCTGCAGAGTAGCCGAGACCACCAACAGCCCAAACCAAAGCTTGCCTGAGCCACGGTTGAATCATTGGGTTGTCTCTACCCTGTCCAACTCTTTCAATCGCATCAACGATTAGTCGGCTAGCATCGAATAGTGTGTCTTCGACAGGAATTTCGTTCAGATCAGCCATTTTCTCAAGACGCTGATATTCCTTGATTGCCATAGGAATTCTTCCACAGTCTAGACAGAAGTTTGCGAAGGAAGCAACGTACTCTAGATTTTCTTCATCCAGTTGCATAGCCTTCTTGTAAACCTGCATGATTTTTCCAGCTGGTACATCTTCTTCCATATCCATGGAAAGGCGCATGAATGCTGCTTCTGCCCATCCGTAGTGGGCCACAGCGTTGTCAGGTTCTGCCTCCCTTGCTTGGTCAAAGAGTTGCATTGCTTCGGTAAATTGTCCACTTGAAAGGGCCATGCCTGCCTGCTGGATGAGGTCGCTCATGGCGTGGGCTTACTAAACAGGTTTTTGAAACCTATGTGTCATTCATGAAGTTCAGTCAATTGCTCTTTCAAGTCCTTCAACTGTCCAGATTGGCTGTGCCTTTGATGCATCTCATTCAACAATTGCTCGATTGATTTCCAATTTGTTATACAGAAGAAAGAGAATCTTGGGTCCGGTAGGTCAATCTTACGAGTCCTTTGGTAAGTCACAAACGCGAACAATTTCTTGTAGAGGGGCTTAGTTACTTGGCCATCGACACCAACTTCGGTTGTTGTGTTGCTTGGAGCACTTCCAACAGATACTGACATAGCATCTTCTCCAATTCCTAATTGGCTTCCAGTGTCACAGATGATGGTGTTGTATCCAAACATTGCCCCCATCATAGTCCTCTGAGTTCGAACCTCGTTGATGTTATCGAAAAGGATTCTTCTGCCATCGCCAGGAATGATGAGATGCTGTGTGAAAATCACTCTGTGGTTTGTGATTGCGTAGTGGAAACTCCTCTGATAAAATACGGTGAATAGGGTAAACAACGCTGCCCAGAATATGCCGAACAATGAGTAACTAAACTCATCAAGTGGGATGAATCCTGCATCCTTGCCCATTATCCAAGCAATGAAATCATCCAATCGTAGTACTGGTGGAGTGAATGCAACAATCAATAGGAAAATTGTTGTCCACTTTCCGCTAGTAGAACCATTCAACATTCTGTTGAACCATGTTACACCAAGCATCACCATAACGAATCCAATTTCACCAATATCCGAAATTTCAAGCAAGAAAATCATTGTTTTGACTAGTATGTTGTCATCGCTGCTCGCATCCCAGTCGATGCCAAATAACATGTGAACTCCAAGTATAATCAATGCAACCAAGTACATTGGGAGAAATGCGAAGATGGATGGCTTGACATCCTTCAATATTTTTTCATCTCCTGTTAAACGGAATTTCTCTCTTAGTGAATCATTGTTTGAAACAGCCTCTGCAGGGGCCTCAGTTTCAGTGCTGACTGCGGTTTCTTCGGTAGTCTCAGATGTTACTTCCTCATCGGACATGTTTACCTCTCCTAATTACTATCCGTACATAGACGGTCATGAACCTTGTGGCGATTTTATCAATGAAGTAGTCCCCATGAGTGTTCTGCATTACCTCGGATACTACCCCAATCCTTACGAGTTCTTACTCCCCGTTCATCATCAATTTCTAATTTTGTGACCTCAAGTGGATACTCGTTGTAGGTCAGGTGAGATTTCATTCCACCACGAGTAGGCTGGTCGAAAGTCCAGTGCGCTCTAGTAACTGATTTTGCTTCGATTCTGATTTCGGTTACGCCGTTCCACATGTGAACGTGGAAGGTTGGCAAACCGTGTTCGTTACATGTCCTTTCAACTTTAACTTCACTGAATCTTTCACTTCTCTGTCGAGACACATCATGAAACAAACCTCCCATGGAAAGCGGATAGTGTGTGATGTCCCTTCTTTTCCAATGTCGTGAATCTTTAGCTGTAAGTGTTGGAGAAACGTGTGGTACAAACCAATCGATGTATGATCCATCATCTAAGTGCAGCATTCCCCAAAACCATGGCGGTGATGGTGCTTGGACACACACCTTCTGGAAATATGCTGAGCCATTTACTTCACTGCCATCAATTGTTCCGGAGCAAAGTGCGCCATGGAGCCTGGAAATGCCGTAGCCCATGCCTAGACCATATTCTGCTTGGGCGACTTTCATACTAGACATCGCATTATTCCATGGAGTCATTCTCAGGTCAAATTTACCATGCTCAGTTTCCAAAATTAACCAAAACTCGTCTTCACTGGGATTTAGTCCCATTGAATATTCACTTTCGGTATGAGATGCAACAATTCCTCCTTTGGAATATGGCCATTTCGGGTGGTCCTCAGAAACAACCAGAATTCGCCCCTCTTCCAAAACAAGTGGCTCAATTAATTCCTTTCCATCATACCACCATGCAGCAACCATGCCGTCCATCGCAATACCGCCGTCTTCATCGAATCCGGGTCTTCCAACAGGTTTCCATGGATGTCCGTTTACTTCGACTAATGGATTGTCTTTTGTCGACCATAGAACCATCAGCTGTTTACCAGCGGGGTTGCCCCCTTCGTCATCCAACATTACCAGCCACCACCACCAGTCCCATGTTAGGTGGTGTATTGGAGGCAAGTTCTGTAACTTCCAAAGACTCGATAAGTCTCCAGTGAATTTTTGAGAGTCAATCATCAATTCACTTCCTTGCCTTTGAATATCGTTTGGCCAATGAACCATGCCATTATTCCCTGGAAGATCAGAACTATCGTTGAAATTACAAATGCCAACCAGTTGCTAACACCAAGGTTCGGACTGCCGCTAAACACACTCAACGGCTCTGCGCCTGGGAGAGGGACGAAGGCAACCTCTCCTAACCAATTTTCTTCTCCATGTCCGCCGCCCCAAAGACCGATTTCAATCAATTGCCAATTGTCTGGCCATCCGACAGCAGCTCCAGCATCGACAATAATCATCCCCCATCCAATAACTGACATGTAGCGAATGGATGAGTCTCCTCCAGTGAGAATTGTTACAAATGCCATTCCTAATTCCCAAGCAGCGAAGATTATTGCAAGAATTACACCATTTTTCCAAACTATTCCAAACCCACAAAAGATTGTTCCATATACCAAAGAAACAAGCATAGCAGACCAAGCAATCGACATCCAAACGGGTACATCCTGCCATCTAAACAGAGAATCACCTGGGCCCGTGAAACCTGTAATCAGACATAATCCTATACATACAGCGAGGATAAATGGCCACGTGATTCCGATATATCCTAGCATTCTGTAAAGAAGTACCTCGCCTCTTGCAATTGGTTTAGCAAGCATGTAGTGTATGGTTCCTTCAGACATCTCTTCTCTAATCAATCCGGTTGCAAGGAAGAGTGGTAAGAATATCCCGAGAAGGTAAACGATTCCGAACTTTCCAATTCCGAGGATGAAGGCTCTGTGGCCAGCTTCCTTGCCGTACTTGTCTTCATCCGGGTCCTCGTCCACGCCAGAGTCTGAAATCACCGATATCGTAGAGTTAAACGAATCTACGTTAACGATAATGTCACATTCGATTCCGTTATCGTTGGTATCCCTTTGACTTGATGTATCGTAATATTCCAAGCAGTCACCATCGTCATCTGCTCCGACGTAATTCGTTCCATCTTGTAATGAGTCCCAATCAATATCATCCTCATTAATCCATTTTTCAGGAGGGTCAGGTTCAACACCAACAGGGAAATCTTCGGCTGAATCGGGATTTGTTCCAAGCAATTTTTCTTGCCCGTTCGGATAACCATCTCCGTCACTATCGAAAGAGTCACCATCGTTGTCTATCGCTTCAATTTCAGTATTCATCGCTTCGATGTAGAATAGTAGAATTAGCAATAGTGCCACTACAGATGCAATCATCACAACCCATGTTGAAATTCTAGTTCGGTATTGCCTTAGAGTAAACTCTGCAATAGCGGTCGATTTTCTATCGAGTTGCGACCAAATTGTATCCATACGATTGCTCATGAAGAACCTCCTGTAAGATACATCAAGATGGATTGTAAGTCGTCGTTTGGATTGTCGATTGAAGTAACTTTTCTACCGCTTTCGATAATTGTCTTGGGTAACTGTTTGTGTACTTCTCCAAGGTGATTCGTCTCGATGAGGAGTTTACCTTCTTCGGCAAATGACATGCCCGTGACTTCGTCAATTTTTATCACACTCTTTGCTAATTCACGAGGGTTGTCACACTCTAGAGAAATTTTGTGCGGGTGTTGGTCTAGCATCTCTCGGATAGCATGGGAGTTACCTAGTGCGAGAACTCTACCCTGGTGGAGGATTACAATTTGCTCGGTTATCCTCTCAATTTCATTCAGTATATGGCTTGAAACCAAAACTGTTCTTCCCATCGCTCCCAATTCCTTAATCACATTCATTATCGTAGTTCTGGCTAGCGGGTCACATCCTTGCAATGGCTCATCTAAGATAATCAATTCTGGGTCGTTAACTAGTGCGTGAGCGATTTTCACTCTCTGTCTCATCCCTTTAGAAAACTGCCCTATTCTCTTGTGCATTACATCAGCGAGTGATACGAATGTTAGAACCCTAGTTGCTTCTTTTTCTGCTTCTTTTCTTGTTAAGCCGTGAAGTCTTGAAAAGGTCACAATGAAATCGAATGCTGTCATCCAGTCATACATTTTTTCGTGCTCTGGAACAAAGCCAACACGCGAATACGGTGCTGGATTTTTCCACGGGTCTATCCCGAATAGTCTAATGGCACCGGAACTAGGTTTCACTTTCCCCATCATCAATTTGAACAGAGTTGATTTTCCAGCTCCATTCATTCCTAATATTCCTGTTACTCCACCCGAAATTCCCAAGGAAACCGAGTTTAATGCATTGATTCTTCCATATGTTTTGGAAACCCTATCGAACATAATTACAGGGACATTTTGTTGTGGAGTCCACTGTTCAGTCTCAGCCTTTCCATGCTGTGTCATGTCAGGCATCATTCTCTAGTCACCTCCATTGAGGATACCCTATTTGCTAGCAAGTACAACGCTAGTCCATTCATAATTACAACCGAGACAAGGCTCCAAACCCACGGGTGCTGATAGGTCATCTCTGTGCCAATCAGCGCTTGGCATACATGAGCTACAGAGTCATAAGGTGAAATGATGTATAGCAGGGACCTTTCGAATAATGCGTCTACTATCGCTGCAATCGAACGTGTCCCCATAAGTATCGCAATTAGACCAATCGCAGGGAAGAATCTACCGCGAGAGATGCTGGATAGAGCCAATCCGATGGAAGTGTAGGTAAATGAAAGAATAATTCCACATCCAAAAGCTGCTAAGAACATTGGGAATGTATCAATGATCCAAGCCCATCCTTTGCCCATTACTAGGATGTCGACAAAGTAGTAAGCAGCCAAAGTCCCATTGATGATGAATAGTAAAATCAAGCAAACGGACAAGAATTTCATCGCTGTGTAGTCGAAGCGATTTATGGGTCTTGAAAAGTAAAGTGCGCTTGTTCCATGTGACCTGTCCTCAGAAATTATTCCACCAACCAGTAGCGCTGCTACAATTGGGTAGTACAAGATGTTCCTCGGAAAGAAACCCATTACGTGTCCGTACAAATTGTCTCTGTTAACTCCCCAAATGTCATACAAAGTAGGTTCGCCTATCATTCCGAAAAGCAGAGCCAGGGCTACATCGGTCATCGACGCAATGACCACGAAGAAAATGAATAGCCTAGTTGGAATATTCCAAGGTCTGTGACCTTTCTTGAATATGCCAAGAATGTGATGGCGTAAAATAGCCCAATTTCTCATCCATCTTGGATTAAGTGTTCCTTCCCAAGGTGCGTAAATTTGTTCAAAAATCTGGCCCTGTGGAGACGATGCTACCTTCGCAGATGTCTCTTCATCTCCGGTCTCTGCTGACCATGCTGCTTGCATTTTTGTTTGACCTGTGACCGGAGTTTCTGCTCCATAGGTTTCAACCTTCTCTTGAACCGGTTCAAATGGCTCTTCACCAACCGAGTCATCATCAGGCATCTAAATCCCCCTCAGTAGGTCATCAGTGCTCTTTACGTCTTGACCCAAACGTTCCATAATTACCAGAAATAAATCTTCGAGAGTTGCTTCGTGGTCATGCATTCTTCTAACCTGTGTTCCAACGTCTGCTGCTGCCTGTAGGATGTTGCCATAGGTATCTTCACCTGTATGACCAATTCTCATTACACGTCCTTCACGCCTTACTTTCATTCCTCTATCCTTGAGCGTTTCTTCCATTTTTCCTGCAGATCCCCAAACATGTATTTCGACTTCTTTGTCAATCGCTTTGAGATCCTCAATTTTCCCTTGTGCAGCTAACTTTCCTTTGTGGAGCAACACGATGTTCTCGCAAACTCTTTCCACATCATCCATCAAATGTGATGCCATGAGTACTGAACGTTGGCCCTCATTCACGGTTATCTCTAGAGTGTTTAGCATGAATTCTCTAGCCTTTGCATCCAATCCATTGCTCGGCTCGTCTGCGATTATCAATTTGGGGTCGTGGATTAGGGCACAAGCCAATTTTGTAGCTTGCTTCATACCCGTTGAGAATGATTCCACTTCCCTGTATCTTTGCTCACCCAATCCGACGTAATCTAAAGCTTGGTGTGCCCTTTGAAGGGCAACTGCTGGATTCATACCAATCAATTCCCCGCTGTATTTTACTTGGTGAATTGCATCCATATTGGGATTGAGTGCATCATATTCCGGCATGTATCCAATATTTTGGCGAATCAAATTGCCCTGGGTTCTGACATCGTATCCCAGAACCTTTCCTTCACCAGATGTCAGTTGGATTAGGCCGAGTATAGTCTTCAGGAAAGTGGACTTTCCTGCGCCATTTGGACCTAACAGCCCAGTAGCACCTTTTTCGATTTTAATGTTCAAGGAATCTAGGGCAATATGTGGCCCATATGCCTTGGTCAAGTTGGTTGATTCGATAATCAAATCCTTGACCATGTATTAATTACAGACTGATGGGCTAATGAATATGCCCCTTTTAGGGGCACCCTTCTCGTACTTTGATTGCGATTCCTTTTTTGAACGTGGATAACTCCTCCGGGGTCGACTGTGACCTGCCAATTGCTAGCAAATCTCCTGATTGGTTCACAATAAGAACAGTTTCATCCGGTCTGGTCCATTCATCGCAAGCAAGTACGAAGCCATGCATCACATTTCTTCCCTGCTTGACGAATGGTTCTGCATCACTGTCTACAACGACCCATGCAAGGCCATGACCATTGCAATCAGATTTTTTCTTTGGTCCAAAATTTGTTGGAATTGGGTACTTACGCAATGAATGAATAATTCTTGCACCTTCTACGGTCAGTGATAGGCCGCCCTCCGCCAATCTCGGAGAAACAATGTGAACTCCGTTAGAAGTGATTACATTCCGAATCCTTCCTGTTCTACTCATTACGAATGTAGAGTCTGTCATAATGCTTGTAGCATCACGATAATCCATATTGTAGAGGACACACATTTTGTCAATAATTTGCCTAGTTTTATTTGCCTCAGAGTCTCTTTCTGAGGGTTCTATCCCTAGCGTTTCAAAAACGCGATTGTGTAAATCCTCGGTATCTGAAATATCAATCGGGATTATTCTTCTATTTACCAAGCCGAATTTTTCTAAATCAGATTGGATCTTGAGGTGGTCTAGTGCCCCATTCCACATCCAACTTGGGCCTTCAACATGGGCCCATGGATTTAGGTCCTCAAGGCCGTAAGGAACTATGCCGATCGGGGTTTGGATAAACAATTCATAATCCAAGTTGCTAATTCTATCGACCAATTCTCCGATTTTGTCTCTCCACGGAGGTGTTGTGCCGTGGAAAACGATTACGTCACCCTGCTTTTGTGATTGCCATCTCGAGTGCAAATTTCTCATTGCCATCTGAATGTGTGGCCGGTTGTGAGTGTCGTTTCCTCCCCAAGATTCGCCACCATTTCTAGGGGTTTGTTGTGCTGAAACTAACCAATCCCAGTTTTCTTCCCAACGACCTTTCTCTTCTCCGGTTTCCTTTGATGCACTGATTTCATCGAGAATAAGTGGTTCAAGAATTGTTTTTGATGGGTTAGTTGTGAGCCATAAAAAGGCCTCGCGCAAGGCAGGATGCTGGTGACTTCTCCTCTCTGCTAGTCTCCATATGGTGCCATCTCGAACCGCTTGTCTGCACCTAGATAATTCTTGAAGAGTAACCTCTAGATTGAACCTTGAAAGTAAAATTGTTCTTTCTTCCTTGCTCATTTTTCTAACTTCGGCGGGTGTATGGTTAGATACAGATGGCATAATGATAGGCCATTCTTCCATTTCTGAAATTTTTTCAGTTCCCCATGGAGTTAGCAATCTTCCATCTCTTGCGAATAACACGTATGCTGCAGAATCGAACAAATCCGCACCCAGCGCAATCAGCATCGGGAATAACATTGGGTGCCCACAACCAAACATGTGTACAGGCCTATTTGGAGAGAGATTTGATTTCGTTGCGAGCATTATTTTTGCTAAGTTAGTATATTTTTGCTGCTCCATCACTGGTACAATTCCGCCGATTGGGTGAACACTGAAATCTAATTCGCTCATTTTCTTGGCACTCATAGCTCTAAGTTCAGGGAATATCCCTCCCTGAATCGGTCCATTTAGCATCATTTCCTGTGCTGCTGAAATAGATGGTATGCTCCTTTTCACAGTTTCATTTACCGCTTCTTTGACCTGAGAGTATGTCATATCAGGGCGTGTGAATACATCGAGCATTGTCGCAACATCGACACCAATGTCTTTTTGGAATTGTACAATTTCCTCAACTCCTACTTCGACGTCTCCGTAAACGTATGATTGGAATGTCCCAGAGTCTGTCATAATCATACCTGGATAATCAAGCAAAGAATGTACCCCGTCTGAAAGGGCAACTGACTTGAGTTTCTCATGTTTCCAAATTACGTATGAGTTGGTGATTAAGGCTTGAATTCCATATTTGTCCCACATTTCCCTAGGTTCAATCGTACGGATGTTAGGATTAATCACTGGAAGTAGGCATGGTGTTTCCACAATACCATGCTTGGTGTGTAATTTGCCCAACCTTGCTTGACCGTCTCGTGCGGTGATTTCGAATTTCCCTTGGTCTTTTTCTCGGCACGGTTTTGGATTTTCTCTTGTACCGGTTTGCCACTTCATAACCAAATCACCTCAAACGAAATCAACTTCGCCGTGTGCTAAAATGAATTCTCTTCCCAAATCGTCGAAAGTGTCCAATAGACTTGAACAAAAGCTTACCTTAGCGATTTCATCATCATTTTCCAAGTCGTGTTTTACTCCATGAAGCGTACCAGGTGCTGCACCACAAGACAGGCAAGCACCGGTCAAATCCAATACGAAATGATATCCATCATCCTCTTTTACCGAGCTAGTCACAGAGATGCCCCCGCCATGCCCATCCAGCGCAGCTCTGACTTGCCCCAATCTAGCGAGCAAAGCTGGAACCATTTCTTCAACATCATCAAGGGATGAGTTCCTAAGATTTTCATCCTGTTCGACATCTGTAGTTTCTGCAATTCGGCGCTTGGCTTCGACCTCCATTGCAGCCGCAGCCTCAAGGCGGTACTGCTCTAGAATGTCGTCATCCATGGATACCCGTCAGGTTCTGTCTTCAAGAACCCTCGCTTTTGCAAGAATAAACGCTTGTACAGTCATTGATAAAGGTGTGACGTTAGGGCCCAACATGGGAGCCGAGATGCTGAGCATCGAGAACCTTCACGTCAGTGTCGAAGATACTGAGATTATCAAAGGTCTATCCTTGAAAATTAACCTTGGTGAAGTTCATGCAATTATGGGTAGAAACGGCTCGGGTAAATCGACCTTGGCCAGCGTGGTTATGGGCCACCCAGCCTATGAAGTGACTTCAGGCTCAATCAAGTACAAGGGGCAACCGCTCGAGGAGTTGGAAGTCTATGAGCGTGCACGAGCCGGTATGTTCCTGTCTTTCCAATATCCTTCCTCCATTCCAGGTGTACAGGTTGGTACCTTCCTAAGAAAATCCGTTGCTGCAGTTAGAGGAGAAGATGCTCCAAGCGCTAGAGAGTTCAGAAAAGAATTGAAAGCGCACATGGAAGCGCTAGAAATGGACAAATCTTTCCTCTCAAGATACGTAAATGACGGTTTCAGTGGCGGAGAAAAGAAGAGGCTGGAAATCCTTCAGATGCTTTTGCTAAACCCAACTCTTGCGCTCCTTGACGAGACAGATTCGGGGCTGGATATCGATGCGCTACGAGTCGTTTCTGAAGGCATTAACAGCATAACCCCAACTGCAGGTTGCTTACTAATTACGCACTACCAGAGGCTGCTTGACCATGTCAAACCAGATTTCGTGCACGTCATGATTGACGGTAAAATCGTAAAGACTGGTGGCCCTGAACTAGCAGCCGAATTAGAATCCAAAGGTTACGACTGGTTAGAGGAGTGAGGTGAGAGTATGAGCGGAGAAATTGCAAGAGACGCAGTTGGTGATTATCAATACGGTTTCCATGATCCAGAGAACGCTACAATTCGATTCGACAAAGGCCTTTCAGAACAAGTTGTAATTGATATTTCTGAACTTAAGAACGAGCCAAAGTGGATGACTGATATCAGGGTCAAAGCTTACCGCAGATTCATGGAAATGCCAATGCCAACTTGGGGTAATTGCGACATGCTAAATCAGATTGATTTCGATGCAGTTACCTACTTCCTCAGGTCCTCAGATAAAACTGAAAAGGACTGGGATGAAGTTCCAGAAGACATCAAGAATACTTTCGACAGACTTGGTATTCCCGAAGCAGAACAAAAGTGGCTTGGCGGCGTTACTGCTCAATACGAATCAGAGGCTGTTTACCATTCAATTAGGGAAGATTTGGAAGAACAAGGTGTTCTATTCTTGGACATGGATTCTGGTTTGAAGGAATACCCAGAGATAGTTAAGAAGTATTTCGGAACCGTAATTCCAGCGAGCGACAACAAATTCTCTGCCCTCAATACTGCTGTTTGGTCAGGCGGCTCGTTCATTTATGTTCCAAAAGGAGTGCATGTCGAGATGCCTGTGCAAGCATACTTCAGAATCAATGCGAAGAACATGGGGCAGTTTGAGAGAACCTTAATCATCGCAGATGAAGGCTCATCAATCAATTATGTTGAAGGATGCACTGCACCAACATACTCCACAGAATCTCTTCACTCCGCAGTTGTTGAACTCATTGCTATGAAGGGAGCAAAAATACGCTACTCAACTGTCCAGAATTGGTCAGCAAATGTATACAACCTCGTTACAAAGAGAGGTGTTGCTCACGCAGATGCAACCATTGAGTGGGTTGATGGAAACATCGGCTCCAAGTTGACAATGAAGTATCCAGCAGTTCTCCTGAAGGGAGAAGGAGCTCACGCTGAAGTTATCTCTGTGGCTTACGCAGGTAAGGGTCAACATCAAGATGCAGGTGCAAAGGTTCACCACTTGGCTCCAAATACCACATCAAACATTCTTTCAAAGTCAATTTCAAAGAATGGCGGAAGGTCATCCTACAGAGGAATGCTACAAGTCACACCAAAGGCCCACGGTTGCCGTTCAAAAGTTGTCTGTGACGCACTGATGTTAGACCCGGATAGTCAGTCCGACACCTACCCCACAATGGAAGTCGGCAATTCGAGTGCTGACTTGGAACATGAGGCCAGTGTTTCAAAAGTAAGCAACGATCAGTTGTTCTATTTGATGGCACGTGGACACAGTGAAGAAGAAGCGATGGGAATGATAGTCAACGGATTCTTTGAACCATTTACTCGTGAACTACCGATGGAATACGCAGTTGAACTCAATCGCCTTCTCGAATTGGAGATGGAGGGTGCTATTGGATGATGCAGTATCCACAAATCACTATTCCACCACGTTCTGAGCACCTTTGGCGATACACTCCTTGGAAGCGAGTTCATCCAACAAGGGTCGAAGAAATGCCCAAGGCAGACCCAATTAAATTCAGCCACGGTGAAGAATTTGAGATGTCTGATAGTGAAGAAATTGCGAGAGCATTTATTCACTCAGTATCACCAATCTGCAGAAAAATCGCTGTCAATGATGAGACAGTGGAGGTAGATATGCGCTGCTCCGGCCATATTTGTGCGGGTGAGTTGTCGATAGATTCCAAAGGCAACAGCAATCTTGTGATTCGTATTTCCGGTGATGCTGGTTGGACAGGTTTGCGTGT
>JAYYDR010000122.1:0-7290 GCA_036160735.1 Thermoplasmatota archaeon | reverse complement strand
GAAGCATTGCAGTCCTTGCGATTCTACTAGTCGCACTAGCTTCCACTACATCTTTTGAAGCAAGGCAGACTGGGATCGTAACCGAAGGTGGTTGTGGTTGTCACGGCGGAATTAATTCTAACACAGTAATTACAGTTGATGGATTGTTAGATGTTTTTAATGTGTTAGAAGAGTATTTTTTTATATTTGCAATTTCAAACGACAATGTACCAATTGACAATCCTGACCAAAATGGTGGTTTCAGTATCATACTAAAGGGCGGTGGTGTACTAGAGTCAGTACCTGATATCGATGGAAACGTCGCTCAAGAAATGGACGGTGGCCTAACCCACTCCATGGACATCAACGACCGAAGAACTTGGGACTTCAAGTGGACCGCTCCTGCTGATGACACCGCGATTGCTAGTTTCCTAATCTTTGGAAACGCAGTAAACGGTAACGGTGCACCATCCGGTGACGAATGGAATCAACTAGACGTTGAAGTCGCTGGAATTAATGCAGACCCGAGCGCACCAAGCGCTGAGGCTCTTACAATCCTAATGACAGTTATAGGACTGGCACTAGGTCTAATCTTAATCGGAAGCATGTGGGTATTCTACACACGAAACCCTGACAACTTCTCAATCGGAAACTTTTGGGCTTACCTCAAGCCATGGTTGACCACTACAGACCACAAGCAAGTCGGTATCCTGTACTTCTTGTACGGATTCTTCTTCTTCCTTGTTGGGGGATTGCTAGCACTACTGTTCCGTATTCAGTTAGCGCTACCAGAGAACGATTTCTTAACACAAGCAGAATACAACTCGTTCTTCACTTTGCACGGTACAACCATGATTTTCTTGGCGGCAATGCCAATGATTGCTGGATTCATGAACTACATTCTACCATTGCAAATTGGAGCAAAAGATCTTGCTTTCCCGAGAATTAACGCTCTAGGTTTCTGGCTAATTGTGGCTGCAGCACCACTAATTTTCACAGGTGTATGGAGTGGTGAAGCGGCTGACATTACTTGGGTTATGTACCCACCTTACTCTAGCCTTAGCGGACACGCTGGCGGTCCAAACCCTGGAACGATTGCATTCATTTCCGGTATTGCTCTGCTCGGTGCATCCTCAACTCTATCTGGTGTTAACTTCGTAACAACTACCTTCACAATGCGTGCAAAGGGTGTTGGATGGATGAAGATGCCTCTGTTTACTTGGTCTGTTCTGATCAGCGTATTCATGCTGTACGTGAGCCTACCAGCATTCGTAATCGGTATCTTCTTCTTATTGTTTGACTCAACGATTGGAACTACTTTCTTCACAGCAGGTGGAGACCCACTATTGTTCCAGCACTTGTTCTGGTTCTTCGGACATCCTGAGGTATACGTAGTCGTTGTACCAGCATTCGGTATCGTTTCGGAGGTTCTTGCCACAAGTGCAAGAAGGTCCATCTTCGGATACCGCTCAATGGTTTACGCAATGGTCGGAATCGGTGTTGTTGGATTCGTGGTTTGGGGACACCACATGCTAACCAGCGGAATGAGCCCAGCATGGCGTGCTGCGTTCATGATTACCACAATGGCAGTTGCTATCCCTACCGGTGTGAAAATCTTCAACTGGCTTGCTACCCTTTGGGGTGGAAGTCTAGTATTCAAGACACACACGCTGTGGTCACTTGGATTCTTGATCACATTCACACTCGGTGGTCTATCTGGAATGTTCTTCCCAGTGGCTGGACTTGACACACAATTCCACGATGGATACTTCGTCGTTGCTCACTTCCACTATGTGTTCATCGGTGGTATCATCTTCGCATTATTCTCCGGAATTTACTACTGGTTCCCTAAGGTAACTGGTAGGAAGATGAACGAGACTCTTGGACTATGGCACTTCCTGATTGCATTCAGTTCGTACAATGCTGCGTTCTGGCCAATGCACGCAGTCGGGATAATGGGTATGCCAAGAAGAACTCACACCTATGCAGTAGAGTCAGGATTTGCTGAATTGAACATGGCGATCTCAACATTCGCCATCATCTTCGGCATCTCTCAGTTGCTGCTAGTTTGGAATATCGTTCGCTCCGTAAAGAAGGGCGAGAAGGTTGGAAAGGACCCATGGGGCGGTTGGTCTCTAGAATGGGCCGTAACCTCACCACCGCCAACACCATCCTTCGCTGTTGAACCTACTCAGTATGATGCTAACGACCCAAGCGATCACCATGAGACTAAGTTGGAATCATTACTCAAGGCTCCGTTTAGAACGATGAACAGTCTTTGGAATAAGGAGGCAAAATCATGAGCGGAAGTCTTCATGATGTCAAAAACGATGTCTGGATGAGGGCAGTCATCGTTTCAGTTATCCTACTATTCGTTGGAGCTGCTGCATACGGCGCATTTGCCGTCGGTGTTGGTACAGTAAAGAAGAACGAATGGGATGCTGCTTACGATGATTACAACGAAGCAAAGGCTCATCTTGACATGCTCGTCGAATCAGAAACCGACGACCCTAATGCATCCTTCGAAGAGCAAAAAGCTGCTGAGAAGGCTGTCGACGAAGCATATGATGCGAAGGTAGACGCTCATCTATCTTATCTCACATGGGTAACTGCTGGAAAAACGATTCTCGTCATGATGATTATCTATGCCGCATTCTACGGTATTTCAGGATTCTACAATAGTATTCAACCAGAGGAAGAACATGATGACCACCATCATGATGACCACGAAGAGCACCACGGCTCTGCTTCACCGATTCTAATGGCTGCAGGTCTAATGTTCTTCATGATTGGATTCCCAGGATTCGTCAACACATGCAAGTCACTACTAGGTCTAGACTACAGTGCCGAAATGGGAGACTTCGGAATGTCGATAGTAGGTGCTGCAATTCTAATCGTTGGTATCGGCAACTGGTGGAACGAGGACCTCAAAGGACACCAGGAGCAAATTGCTACATCTGCTCCATTCCAAGGACAGGACATTCGTAAGGCAGGAATGTGGATTTTCCTAATCTCTGAGACAATGGTCTTCGCATCATTCTTCTCCTCTTACTTGAGAATGAGAACTGGATGGTGTACTGAGTGGGCTGTTAACGCAGGAAAGTGTGAACTTGTAGACACACAGACTGCATCAGACCTATTACGTCACGAAGTTGGAACACTACTACCAGGTGCAATCAACACATTTGCTCTGATTATATCTTCTTACACCATCGTACTTGCACTAAAGGTTGCTAAGGATGTAAACTGGGAGCCATCAAAGAATGCATTGATGGCTAAGTTATTCCCTACAAGAAAGAAGGCTGTCAGAAATTACCTAATCATCACCCTAGCACTGGGTTCGATGTTTATCGTATTGAAGTTGGTTGAGTGGAGCCACCTAATCGCAGAAGGATTCACGATCGATACACAAGCTGGTTCCATCTTCTACGTAGCAACCGGAGCACACGGTCTCCACGTATTCATTGGATTGTTAGTCATGTTATTCATGATATTCAAGGCGGACGTCCTTGAAAATGGATATGACGAGCACAACGGTCAGGGAATCGAATATTTCGGTTTGTACTGGCACTTCGTGGATTTGGCGTGGGTTGCCATCTTCCCGGCATTCTATCTGTATTGAGGTGATAACATGGGTGAACACAAGTATACTGGACCAATAGCAGGACTTTTCCAAAAAATGGCTGATCTCATCGGCAAGGACGTTTACTACGTAAATTTCCTAATTCTGATGTTCTTCACTCTGTTTGAAGTTGCAGCTGTTTTCTTCGAAGTTATTCCTGGTACTGATATTGAAATTACAAGAACCGCTGTTTGGGGAGTTCTAATCGTTGTTGGAATTATCAAAGGATACGGGATTGCTGCCTTCTTCATGCATTTGAAGGGAGACCCATTCATCTACACACGTACTGCATTATTCCCTGTGATCTTCGCAGCATTGATGCTGTGGGGTATCGGACTTTCCAACCCTGCTGGAATTGACCAACTTCCTGCATGGTGTACTCCAAACTGGGATTACTCCTACGTTACTGAATGATACTATTTGCCTCAAACTTTCAATATGGAAAGTGCTGAGCACAAGGTATGCGCTGGTTAGCGGTTGCCATTGCTGTTACTTTATCGATGTCGGTACTACCAATCACCCCTATTGTACAAGGGAGCGAACATCATTGGAATGGTTACGTATTGGATAGAGAAACCATCTCTAATCATGTGCTGATAGACGAAAATTACGATTACTATTCCTTGAAGAAAGGTACACATGACGTAATCGTTGTAGCGTTTATTTTCACAACATGTCCTGATGTTTGCCCGGTAATCACTAGCAACCTAGTTACTGCTGAAAAGCAGTTAGATGGAATCGATTACCAATTCATATCAATCACCGTAGACCCTGCTAAAGACACTCCTGCCGTGTTAAGAGAATACATGCAAAACTATGGAGCATCATGGCCACACCTTACCGCTGAATTAGAAGACATGCAAGCAGTGTGGGATGATTTCATGATACAGGTCAATACTACTGAATTAGAAAATCATGACCACGAACACGGTACCGGCCATAGCGAAGAAGAAACTCATTCTGATCAAGATGAGGAACCAAGTGTAATGGTCGCTTTACCAAGCGGCAACATTTATTCTAATAATGTCGAACTTAACGGGTTTGACCAGTTAACAGCATCAGCTTACAAGAATGGTTGGACAGTAAATTCAAGTTCTAGCCAATGGGGTACATTCGTATCTGGACTGAATCAGGATGATGGTCCTGCAGATTACTCATGGTGGTGGGAATTACACTCTTGGAATACTACAAGTGAAGCATGGGAGGCTTCAATGGTAGGAATTGATTCCATCGAAGCAGGAAATCTTGCATTTGCGCCTAACTCAACCGATGATACTGCTATACCCGCTCCGCAAGGAGATGATGCTTCATTCACAATTGTGCAGTCTAATGGTTCGACCGACACTGCTGTGATGGAGGAGTTAAACGCTTGGCACATGTCAATAGGAGCACTTGACTCATTTGTAGCTCCAGACTCTGATTGGGGCCATTACATGACCACTATCGACGGGGTTGAGGCCCCAGCTGATTATTCATGGTGGTGGGCATTAAACTACTGGGATGAAGCAAACGAATCTTGGATGGTAAGCAATGTTGGAATGGATTCCTTAGTTGACAAGCAACACATATTGTGGGCACCCAATTCCACAGATATATCCTCTATTCCTGCTCCTGATGATTACATGGTCCACAAATTGGGAGTGGTCTATGCAGATGGCTCTACAGAATTATTTGATGCACAATATTACAACATGGCAGAAGTAAGTGCAATTGAGCATACAAACGTTGCATTATCTCAAAACGACATCAATTATTCTGAAACCAATTCTACCGTGACTTCAATTGGAGGTTCTGATTCAAATTACAGCCTTTACATCTGGCAAGACATGGGCTCGTTTAGCCATTGGATGTCTGTTTCCGATTCTGCCGATGATGCAATGTTAATGAAAGACGCTAACCACTTTGCTTGGGTTGCTGAAGGACAAGATGCTTCAGACCTTTCCTCCCCCGAGGTTGGCCATGACGGGGTAAAGAATGAAACCTCTACCTCACACTCAACTCAAACTTTCATTTTAGATTCTAATTGGAAACCGAAGGTCGTGTTTGTAGGATATGATTGGAATGTAGACCATTTCGTCGAGGATGTTAAGAGGGCTGCGGGCCAAAATCCACATCCTGATGATAATGATGATTGGCTTCCAGGGTTCACATTCGTTACGCTAACTGCGGGTATTGGGCTTGCAATTATCGCCTCAAGTCGCGATGAATGATTAAGGATAGATTCTTGAAAGAAATGCCCTCCCCACCCACTAGGCGGAGATCGCATAGCCTGGTATTGCGGTGGACTTGAAATCCACTGTCCCCCGGACACGGGAGTTCGAATCTCTCTCTCCGCGCCTAATTTTCCTACCTAAATTCCTCGTGTTCATGGAAAGGGTTCAACAACTCAAGGCGCCGTGCATAGTACATGGCCCGCCTTCAGACGCGTCTCGGGATGATGCTGATTCTGCTGATGTTCATGGCTGGATGTATCTACAATGATACACCTGAATGGGGTACTGGAGATGGCCAAGTACACGTCAAATACGATGAAGACAGCGCCGATGTAAAATCCAAAATGGGTGAAGGGTTTGAGGAAACCTTCCCAATTGTTGGCTGTGGCGAGTCGCAAATGAAAGTCACGGGTATGCTAATTTCATCTGAAGTCTATTCAGAGCACCCCACGCTTTCCGATGTGCAGTCTGCTATGGGAGCTGCTGTAATTATCCATACAATGCCTTGGAGTTCCGCAGAAACTGTTGAAGAAGGTAAGGCAGGTAGAATCAGTTTGAAAGATTGGTCTCAGCCACTAAATCCAAGCGAAGCAGTAGGTTCAAAATTGTCAGACAACGAAAATGAGTGGGAAGTAATTGGTGTCATTCCTGCATCTGAAAACGTCGCAGACGGGCTCAATATCCTACAACACTGGCACGAGCCTATCGAGATGAAAGGCTTCGTTCTGGACGGAAATGGCCTTGCTGGTGTTAACTCTGAAACCTGTGCCCTTGAAGGACAGGGTCACGGTATGATCGTCACTAGTATAAAGACCAGCCAAGGTGTTGTAAGTTTAGATGGTGAGCATGACGATGAATATTCACTTGGCGATACGGACATATTTGGTGGCTGGACATTTATCCTATTCTTCCTACTTGTTGGAGTAGGAGGAGGAGTCGGACTCTTTGTGGTCTCGACAATGGTAATCAGGCAGGGTGCAAAAGCAACTGCAGAAGCACTGCTTGGAAGAGAAGGATTCGCTAAATCTCTTCAAATGAAGAAAGACATCAAGCAATCAAAGAAAGATGGTCTAGTAAATCCCTCAGAAAGAACAGCGCCAAAAAAGAAATCATCACCTCCTCCAAAGAAGAAAAAAGAGGAAGATGTAGCTATTCCGGGCTTCAGTCTAGACAGCGTTCTACAATCTGATAGCAATGATAGCGGGCAGAAGACCTTCGGTGGTGGAAATTCTGTAGTAGTCACTAGTGAAGCCAAAGAAATGGAATCTGCACAACCTGTTGCATCATCAATGCCTCAAGTCTCCAACACACCAATGCCTTCGGCTGGAGTTGTTTCTACTCAACCTGAGCCCGCAAAGAGAGAACACTTCTCTTCGAGTATGTCGCGCAGCGCCAATCAACCCACTACTGCTGCTAACCCTACTAAAGGAAGCAGGCCAGTAAAACGCCGCTCAGTGAAAAAGCGTGCTGCACGAA
>JAYYDR010000121.1:0-20658 GCA_036160735.1 Thermoplasmatota archaeon | reverse complement strand
ATCTTTGCTGCACATGGTCCAATTCTGTCAATTGTTTCTAGGCTTGATGCAATGATTGCTGTCTCTACGTTATCCATACTACTTGGAATTAGGATTTCGCCGTTGACTTTTCCTCCGCTGCTTTTTACTTCAACATCCACGTGGCCAATTCTGGCTGTACGCTGAAGTTTTCTTAGCTCCAATTCTTCACCGAGTAGGCCTTCTGTTTGACCCATGATTGCGCCGATGATATCCTTGCGCTGGACGTTTCCGTTGACCTTTAGGTCTGCTTTGATGAGGTATTTCATAGCCTTGGCTTTGCCTGGGCCTTTACCTCCTCCACTGTTGTTTCTTTTTCCCATTAGAATCTCTCCTTGTCCTAACCAAGACACTGTCTTTCATTTGGCCTATCGGCACATTTCCAGGGTGACCGGTTGTGCTTTCTTGGAAGCAAATTTGGTCGTGAATCGGATTTGGACAATTTCGTCGACTAGCCTCTCCTTATTGAATACTATCACTGTTAACCCCGCTTTTTGTTCATTTCTCAAATCATCAATGAGGTTCAAGTGGTAAGAGTTGTTCGCTAATCTGTGAGCGGCGAGAGCGTGGGGGCACTTTCTGTGTTCAGGACAACTACCGAAGTAATGCTTCGGGACGGCGTTTTGACTAGAGAAGAGAAGCGCCTAATCATTAAACTCGCTAATGCTCTTGGCTTGTCTCCAGAAGAGCCTGCCGAGATTTACTCTGCAATAAGAGAAAACCGCGAATCTGATTCTGGGAGGGAAGTCTCTCCAAACGAACAGCGCTTGGTATACACAAGAGTTTTCGAAGTTGCAATTGTGAACGCATCTCTGTCAAAAGACGAATTCGCTGTACTCGCCCACCTAAGAGACCAGTTCAACATCAATGATGATGATCATTCAAGGATTGAAGCCGACCTTAGGGATATGATTCGCCAAAAAACCGAAGATGAAAATGTGGTTGAAAAATTACTTGGAACCCTCAAAGATAGTGTCTCCCTTGTTGGAAGCCTATTCGACAGTGTTCGCACAAAGAGTGCTTGAGGTGAGGTTTTGTCTGACGACCTCGATTCATTATTCGATGGGGGCCTGCCCAAAGGGAGAAAGGCCCTCTCCTTTCTCAAAATCGCATATGATTGTGGCTCACAAGGACTTGTGAATCGCTCGATAACTGACAAAGTGATTCAGAAAAGTGGTTTGGCGTTTCACATCGGAACAGACGACCCGACAATGAGAAGAATTGCCTCATGGATTTTGACCCATCACGAAGACAGAATTGATGATTTGATTAAGAGGTTGTGGAAAAGATGTGGTCGGGAAGATGTGAAACTTATCGGTTTACTTATCGCAAATACCGAAGGTGATGCCTGGGCAAAAATGCTCAGTATTGTAAACAAAGGGATTCCTCTAGATTTACTACTAGAAATGGCAGAGGAAATCAAACGTTCAGGAAGGGCGATACCGAGTGCAGAGTTTTTGCTTTCTTGGAATGGGAGTAAGATACAGATGCAAAACTCGATGTTAATCGCATCTCTTGGCATGCGCGATGAGCACATTGAACTTGTTCGTAATGCGCCGAAGGGTGGAGAGTTGTATGAACGCATCAGAATGCGCTCTCTAAACGAGTGAGTTTTTGTCCCTCCATGATTGAGGGGCTAACATGGCAGACCGATTTCTTCCAGCAGACGACCCGGTCTTAGAAGAGGTTCTCAATTGGACAGTAGCGAGAGATGCCCAAGATATCAGGCGCCTATTAGAGTGGCTTCCACTCGCACGTTCTTCGAAGGAAAGACGGGCGCTTCTAGCAAGAGTTCACGAATTATTAGGGGAAGTAGAGTTGTCCCTGAATGGCTTAGATTCAATGCACTGAGGTGTTTTCCTGCTAACTGGAATTATACTTGCAGGCGGGAAATCCAGCAGAATGGGCGAAGATAAGTCACTTCTGAATTCCAATGTGGAAAGATTGTCTAAAGAATTGGAAGCTTCAGGTTGTGAACGTGTAATCATCATGTGCGGTAGTGAAGAACGTGCTGATTTATTTCCGGGTGAATGCCACATCGATACTAAGGAAACGCTAGCAGAGTCGTTGTTTGAATTAGTTTCTAGTTTACATGGCATAATACAATTGGCACCGTGCGATGCTTATTTGGCTGATGAAGAGTTATTCAAAAAAATCCGAGGTGTGCCCAAAGACGACAAGGGGAATAGGCAGCCATTACTAGCGAGAATTGAAAACCAGCATAATTTGATTCAATCGGTGAGAATCTCTGAGATGTTTCAAAACATCCCATCTTGTGAAGGTGGAATCAAAGCAAGGAATATCAACACGCCTGAAGAATTCAAGGAGATTCAATCCTTCCTTCACTGAGTTTGTCGATTACTGAAGGGTAGAGAACGTGTTCTAACCGTTTGACTTTCTCAGCAAGAGAATCTTCGTCGTCATCGGGACTCACTTCGACTTCAGCCTGGTCGATAATCGGGCCTGTGTCCATTCCACTATCAACAAAGTGAACCGTGCATCCAGATTTACTAACGCCTGCTGCAATTACGTCTCTATGTGCGTGTGCCCCTGGAAAATCCGGCAATAAAGAGGGGTGGATATTCAGAATCCTTCCCGCCCATGGTGCTACAAAAGACGGGGTCAATAGGCGCATGTACCCTGATAGAATTACAACCTCAACTCCGTAGTCTGCAAGTACCTCACCAACCTCTTTTTCGTGAGCGATGCGCCTTTGTTCTCTGTCTTCAATATCCGGTAGTGGAACTGCAACTGCGGTAACACCAAACGCTTCGGCCTTGGCTAAACCACCGGCATCGATTCTGTCACTAATTACAACATTTGTCACGTGTGAACAATCCCTATTCTGTTGATGGAGGAGTAACGCTTCCATTCCCGATCCTGAGCCTGAAATTAGGACAGCGAGGCGTAAAGGGTCCTCGGCCGTCCCCTTTCTTGGAAGATTCCACACCTCTGGCATATTCGATGCGAGTGTGTATTCGTCAATATTTCTTCGGCTATGCAAATACTACACCACCTTTCATATTTGCGAGGCTAGACGAATATACATGGCAGAGAGACTCAAGACTGTTGACGAGATAGTCTCGAAGTATGCTGTCGTAAGCAATCCCTTGAAGAGTAAAATTTACGTTGGATTTGGTTCAATATTCGTTATCTTCGCTGTTATTGGAATATGGATCCCGGGATGGCCAACAGTGTCTTGGGCTGTTCCTGCAGCGTTCCTATTTTCTTTATCGAATGAGAGACTGTTTAGATGGACTCTAACAAACAAATTCTTCGGACCTTCGTTATTTGACTACTACGCAACTGGAAAAACGCTACCAAAGCACGTCAAAGTCATAATTGCCTGTATGATTGGTCTAATGACAACGCTATCAGCATATTTCGTGTGGTACGTATCGACCAAGGGCGATGGTACGCTATTCGACATGTCTTCATGGAATGGTGCTGACCAATACGCACTCGGCTCCCTTACGATCATTGTAGTCGGATTAATGGGAATAGTGTATGTTTTAACAATGGTCAAATCCAGAGATTAAATCAGTGTCTAAACAATCTGTGGCCTGTAAATAGCATAGAGATCCCTCTTGCATTAGCCTCATCGATTACTTCCTGGTCTCTAATAGAGCCCCCGGGGTGAACAATTGCTGAGGCTCCAGCTTCTGCTGCTTGTTCGATTCCATCCTTGAATGGGAAGAAGGCGTCACTTGCTAAAACGCAACCTTTGCCTCTGTCCCCTGCCCTTCTAGCAGCGATTCTAACCGCTTCTACACGACTGGTCTGCCCAGGCCCTATGCCTACAGTTGCTAATCCTTGAACCATCACAATAGCATTTGATTTCACCTGTTCACAAACCCTTACTGCGAACTTCATAGATGCTATTTGCTCATCAGTTGGTGCTACATCTGTTACAACCTTGGCCTTGCCCCAGTCAATTACCGGTGCTTCCTCTGTCTGGATTAGCCAGCCGCCCTCAATAGGCTTGCGTACTGTCTTTCTTGGAAGTGGGGCTAGTCGATCGTTTGGTGAATTAATTGTGAGAATTCTACGGTTTCTCTTCTCCATCAATATTTCCTTTGCTCCTTCTTCATATGCTGGAGCCATCAATACCTCGACGAATAGTGACCCTAGGGCCTGTGCAAATTCGACAGTTACTGGTTCATTGACGCAAATTATGGATCCGAATGCGCTTTCTGGGTCGCTAGCCAATGCAGCCTCATAAGCCTCTAGCTGTGTCTTTCCAAGTGCTGCCCCGCATGGATTGTTGTGTTTTACAATTACACAAGCGTGAGGTGTTTCAGGCCACTCGTCAGTGGATAGTGAACGGCATAATCTGAGAGTTGCATCTGCGTCTGAATAATTGTTGTAACTCATCGCCTTGTTTCCTTCTACTTTTGCGGTGACTAAGGTTTCACCTTCAACTGCCCCGGGGTCAACGTATAGTGCCGCTGCTTGGTGCGAATTTTCTCCGTATCGAAGATGCAGCTTTCTGTGTGCTGCAACAGTCATTGTGGCTGGAAGGCGCCGGGATTGCTCTTCTGTATCATCGCTTTCTTCGGGAAGTCCGTTCCATCTACTAGCTAACTCGTTCGAGATTGCTGAATCATAGGTGGCAGTGTGCTCATATGCCTTTAGTGCAAGGTTTCTTCGAGTTTCCAGAGAAACGCCTCCTGATTTTAACTCTTCAATAATTGAAGAATAATCTTCGGGATTGCATGCAATTACTACGTTGAGATGGTTCTTTGCAGAAGCACGAACCATGGTAGGTCCGCCTATGTCGACCATCTCGAGTAAATCCAAGTCATCTAATGGCGGTTCAGTCGCTGCAGCATCACTGAAAGGGTACAGGTTACAGGCAACTATCTCGATCATTGGATAACCCAAGTCTTTGAGACCTTGAGCATCTTCTTCCTTTTCCAATCTACACAACAAAGGGCCGTGAATTGCAGGGTGAAGTGATTTCACTCTCCCATCGAAAATTTCTGGGTGTCCAGTTACATCTGATACTCCGATTACGTCCAATCCTGCCTCGCGTAATTTGCGAGCGGTTCCTCCTGTCGAAACGAGTTCATATCCAAGGCTATCCAAGCCTTTTGCAAACTCAATAATTCCAGTTTTATCATACACAGAAAGTAGTGCGCGCGGACGAGATAACGGTTCCATGTGTGGTACCCGTTAGGAAAGGTATCCGGGTCAGTCTCATGAAGGTGCCGACTCAGTCTCCTCTAGCAGAAATTACCTGGTCAACTCTCAATAAACTACAAGCAGACTCGCAAGCAGCCGATATCGAGTGTTCGATGGTGTATGTCGGCAACCATGCAGAATCAATTTCTCCGGGTTTACCAGACTGCGTGATTCCACTGTTGATTTTACCTGACCTGTGAAGGGAACGTAGCTCCAGCAAGGAGTCTATTTTGTCTTCACCAGCGTTAGAAGCAAGGGCTGACGGAATTCCTTCTAGGGCGCGAGCAAAGGCTTCCATTGCTAATCGTTCTCGACCAGGATTTCTCTCAGCAGCCTCTCGGACTTTGAGAGAGGCTGCCATGTGCAGACTGCCTCCTCCAAGAATAATTGAGTCGTCCTCCTTTGCCATACAAGTAGATCGCAAAGAATCAAAGAGACCCCTAATTGTCTCTTCTGCAGCGACCCCGTCGGTTCCACCAACCTGTATAGTTACAATTCCCGGGTTTTCGCCCACGTCGATTGTTAGTCTTTCTTTTACACCCTCTGCGCCTTCTAGTCTTTGGTGCTCCAATCCAGCGATTTGTCCCATGCAAGACGATATGTCATCGATGTGGTCACACAGCTGGGCGCCGCACGCTTGTGCGATGTCTTCCGCCATCGGCTTTTCTAACGACGGCATAGCAAAAATTCCTGAATCAGCTAGAGAATGCAATACCCTAGAATCGATGCCTTCTGCACAGAAAACTACCTCTGCACCGCTCGATTTTACTTTGTCAATAATCTGTTCGATTTTATTTTGCTCAGCGTCGATGAATTTCTCGTATTGCTCTGGAGTGCTGATTTCAATCTCCGCTGCAACCACAGAATCTTCAATTTCTAGAGGACAGGACAGTACTGCAACTTTCGATGTCGAGAGGCTCTTTGGCATTCTTTCTAGGGGCAGTCTCTTTTCGATAATCAATCCGGGGATCAAAACGGAGGTTGCAGGTGTTCCTTCGCCTGCTTTAGCCATTCGAACTCGCTCAAAATCGCTATCTGGAATCATCCTTACTGCCTCAGAAATCAGTTTTGACAGATGGTCAAGTGCCCCTTCAGTCGAGCGCCCAACTAGAGATGTTCTAGCAACCTGTTCTAATCTGTCTCCAACAGATTCGGCCCTGGAATCTATTTCCTCAAGAGTTGTCTTGAGGGCAAGTTCGAATCCATTAACGAGAATTAGCGGGTGCAATCCTCTTTCTAACAGTCTGCCAGCTTCACTCATTAGTTCACTTGCGAGCAAAATGCAACCAGTTACACCATCGCCACAAGCGTTCTCTTGGCTTTCGGCTAGGCTCACAAACGCCTTTGCAGCAGGGTGTTTAACCAATAATTCTGCTACGATTTTGGCTCCATCGTTTGTAACGGCCGCTTCACCATTGGTTTTGTACAACATTTTGTCCAATCCATTTGGACCAAATGTTCCTCGCAGGACATTACCGAATGCAATGGCTGCGCCTACTAGTTTCTGCGTGACACCAATGCCGCTAGTAACCGAGGTCGAGGAATTAGTAATCCTGACCGGAGCGGTTCCAGAGCCATCTGGTGCCTGTGCCATGATTAGGCGGGAATGTCGCGCCTTCATCAATCCATCTTCTACCTAATCAGCAAAAATATCCAGAAAGCTGAGCACAAACCGAGCAACAACGTTGTCCATTTTAGGTGTGCTAAAGCGTGGGCTGGAAGTGAGTTTTCAGCGTCAATTAGTTTTCGTGATTCCTTTTCAGTAATTTCTCTTTGGCCTACAGACCATGCGCTTGCTGCAACTCCACCGGTAACTATTGCCATAACTGCAAACATTATTGTTGTAGATACAGTTGCGAATCCTTGATTGTAAACATCGAATTTTGCTGGGCCAAGTAGTACTGCTAAAGCCGGCATAATTGGAAGATAGTATGAGAAAAAAATGCTGACTGCGCTGTGTTTGTTCGGCTCTTGATCAGGAGATGTATTCTCATGTCTCCATACAAAATGCCAACCCGCCCAGTCAGCAAAAATAGTCATCACGCTGGCTGATAAAGTCAGCAATAGTGATGCGGGCATGCCGTAGCGAAGGGGTCGTTTATTCAAGAGATTGCCGGAGTGAAATATTTCATCGTCGGCGTTTCTTAGATTTCCTTCCTCTCTTTGAGTATTCCCAAGCCTTCGATTCTCTCGCTCTGCGTTCAAGAGTTTCGTAGTGGTCTTCAACAGGAACGTGGACGTCGTCAGGCATTTCTGCAAATGAGGACACTGAGAGTTTCATTCCACCTAATTCATCTTGTAGGTCTCGGATGTTTTCCCCTCCCTTTCCAATAAGGGTTGCAACTACACCTTTCGGAGCGTAAATTTCAGCAGAATTAGAACCTGTTATCTTGACACCACAAGATACGCCGACCCAATCTCTAATCTTCTTGATAAGTTGGTCTCTTGCTAGGGCCGCCATTGGCGAAATTCCGTTACCAGATCTTGTTCCATCTACAGGAACGACGGCTATTTCAGAGCCGAATGCGAACATTTCGTGTGTGATTTTCCCACTTGGGAATTCCACCACTTCAATAACAGGTCGAGCAAGTTCTTCCTGCATCCCACTCGGTGGTTTTACGGTCATTCTGAGTTCCAAAACCTGCTGGATTTGCCCAGCCTCAACGTGAAGAATTGTGTCTAGTACTTGGCTAACTAGGCCTAATTCTACCTTACCGATTAGTCTCTGAATTGCTTCTAGTGCAGAGTTTGCATGCGTTACCCCAAGTAGACCGACACCAGCAAGTCTGACGTCTGCAAATATCTCAAAATCTCTGGCCCTTCTAACTTCATCAAAAATCACGAAATCTGGACGAACTAGGAAAATTATCTCTGCTGTTTTCTCCAAATCCCCTTCCAATGGAGCGTACTGAGTTATTCTGTTTGCAAGTTGCAAATCTCTCGGCGCCTCCATGGTTTTGACCATAGCGCCAACATCTTCATCCAAATATTCGGCAATAGCTTGAGCAAGAGTTGTTTTTCCTGAACCAGGTCGGCCACAAATGAAGACTCCTCTATGATGGTCGGATAGTCTTGAAATCAATTTTGGATCAATCTCATAATCTCCTAGCGATAATTTTGCCACCGGGCGTACAATCGTTATCTCCCTTGCATCTGCAAATGGGGGCCATGCACAAGAAATTCTCAAATCTCCAAGTTGGATAACTTGACATCCCTTGCGGTCAATTTCAAGGAAACAATCTGAACGGTCGCGATTTTCATCAACCAGCGTCAGAATCTCTTCTTGTAGAGATTCAAGGCGTAATGTGTCCCAGCCGCCATCATCAGCACCTTCTACATCTGCAAGTCTGAGATTGCCTATTCCTCCAGCTTTTGTTCTAGGAGGGCAGTCCGCTTTCAAGAACAATGTGTGAACGTCGTCTTCTAACAAGTTCTCAAGAATCTCGGGAAGATCTGGATGACTAGAGAAGGTCGCCATACGCGTATGTGTGCGTGCGAAGTCCTTGACCCTTCGCTATCAAACCCTGGCGGGCTCTAGGGAATAGTAAGTCCACCACAGGTATCCAGTGGTTAGTGCGCAAATGACGATTCCAGGTCCGACAGGCATACCGATGGCTGTACCCAAGACGACAAGAATCCACGTGCAGACGATGAATGAAACGATGGACAGGATTCTTGCTCTGTCCATACCAAGGGTTAGTTTCAGTTCTTCCCATCGAATTGCTGACCATACTAGGACGAACCCTAGAATGTACACACTTGTGAAAATCATAGCATAGAACATCGAATCTGTGATGTAATAATTGAATAGAACTCCACCTAATGATGTAGTCCACAATTTCTTGATTGGGTCGTCAAATCTTGTTAGCAAGAACAGCGCTGAAGCAAAGCCTACAATCAAGAAAAGAGGGTTTGAAGATGAAAATGAATCGATAACGCCCGAAAGCTCTGGAAGAGGCTCTAGGACGAATAGCGGTTCGGAATCTTCAGGTGATGCTGCGCCGGCCATGGTGTAGGCGAGACGGATTGGATTCTTCAATGTGGCCGTGAAATTGATAATTTCTGTATTGCTCTTTCAGTCCATCTTACTCCTCTTAGAGCAGAACCATAATCGGGTACTGGGGTCCATGTTTTACCTAAATTGAAATTGTCAACATTGGAAATCATGTGCAATAATTCTGCTTCTAGTGGCGAGATATTTGTTGCGCAGTCTACCTCGGTTTCCACCCCGTCGGAAATGACCACTGCTTTGTCATGTATATCTAAATCAAATCTCAATGTAGCGCTCGAGCCCACAACTGTAACCGAGCGACGTTCCTTGCTCGCATTCCAAGCTACGTCAATTAGCGCTTCAATCCCGTGTGGGAATTCTAACGCTATCCTCGCTTCGATTTCATCGCCTTCTGTGTTTACGGCGCTAGGCTCGGATTCGCTCATCAAATGACACATCAAGTCAATTGCATGAACTCCGAGTGATTCAATCACGTTTCCATTTTCTGGAGCGAAGCGCTCTGTTCTTCTTACAAATCTTAACGACTCTAATCGACCTAATTCCCCATTGTTGATCATCTGGTTTGCTAGAGCCACCGCTGGATGGAAGCGTAGCAATAATCCGACACCGAGAATTCTACCGTTCTCACGAGCCGATGCGATGACTTGTGCGGCTTCAGATTCACAGCAACCCAGTGGTTTCTCAACTAGTACGTGATAACCGTCTGAAATCAATTTTTGAGATTGTTCCGAGTGTAAATCTGAAGGAGTCGCAACTACAACAAAGTCTGCATCTACACCATCCATTGATGATTTTGTTTCATCTGCTAACGTCGCCGCATCTCTAGCCTGCTTTGAGATATCGATTACTGTAATGTGGTTTACAAGCCCTTTGTTTTTGAGATTTGCAAGAACCTTGAGATGATTCTTGCCCCAACGACCACATCCGAGCAGAGCGACTTTAATCATGAGGATAGCCACCTTTTTCACTCTTCAGAGGAATCCTCTGCTTCAACTTCTTCACTTGCGGTTTTTGGCTCGGAAGGCTCGACCGTGACCAGTTGAACGCTGTCTACCTCTTCCAATGAATCAAGATGTGTTACCGTGACGCCAGCGTGAGAGATTGCGTATATGTAATCGCCCATAAAAATCGACCTTCTAATATTGTAGGAACTCCACCAATGGTTATCCTCTGTTTCATAGAATCTAGAATGGTTAACCTCACCGTGAATTTGCATTTCATCCTCAGATATGTTGACGATTACCAATTTACTGACCCACTGGTAATCGTAGTGGTAGTGACCATCCTCATCGTAGTAGTAATCATAACGATAGGTATTCATTGGAACTGCAAGCATACCCTTTGGTTCCCAATATTGGAATGCTTTGTGTTCCCAAGTTGCTTCGGACCATGCCCAAGACCAGCCCTCATCGTCTGGGTTTTCAACAGGGGCAATAGAGAGGGTTTGAGTCTCTTTCGGGTCTGAAAAGTTTGAGACATCGAATAGAGAAAGGCGGGTATTGCTCCAATCAAGACCGAGCCCTGTGTCTTCATCAGCAGGCCCAAGTCCAATCGATAGGATTGCATCGTCTGATAGCGGATGGATGTATGTCGATACCCCGGGCACTTTCAGTTCTCCCATTATTGTTGGAGATGTTGGATTAGAGAGGTCTATTGTCCAAAGTGGATCGATATTTTCGAAGGTAACGATATACGCCCTATCTCCAACAAACCTAGCAGACCAAATGGTTTCATTGTAAGCAATCCCGTCAATTCTTCCCATCTCCAAAAGGCTGGTTTTTCCGGACTCTGCGTCCAATGCTAATGCCAGTGTGATTACGTGATTTTCCATCGGGGCTGGATTGGACATCCACCAACGGCCCCATTGTCCAGTAGTTGTAGCAACTCTGACTATTCCCTCGTATTCAGAAATTGAGAATTGGTCTAGAATTGTTCCATCGACTCTTCCTGAGCCAGAGTACACTGTCTCGCCAGCTTCGCTAATGTCAAAGACGTGGATGTTAGTAGATTCCATCATGTCGTCATTACCCCAGAACCACCAAGTGTCCCAAGCGTTTTCTGTGATGATTAGAGTATCCTGCGAGGCGTAAACTAGCGGCCAATTTCCAACAATGTGGTCTGCTTCAAATTCTAAATCTTCAGAGATCAAATCAATAGTGAAAATACTGGTGTATCCGCTGTTCATAGAACCTTGAGGTGCAGCGAAATCTGAGCAATCATCGCCGCTCATGTGATGTGTGATGATGTCTTCTCCAATTCTCTCGTGTACTTGAGGAAGCAAATCTTCGAGAGTCAATGCTTGCATCAATTCTGTGTTGTGGCCCATTGCATCTTGTGCTGCAACTTCTCGCATGTTCCTGCGCTCTTCTTCAGAGTAATCTGCACTCCAATAATTGTCTGGATAGGATAACCAAGTTCGCAAATCTGGAATATTCATCCAGGAATGTGTGACAGCTCTAACAGTACCTGCAACTTCTCTTGCTGTCATGTAGTAGCCCTCGATGTATAACTCTCGGTCAACATCAGGGTTTGAGGAATTGGATACGTTGTATACGGTAAACTTGGTCAGCGAGTTAGTCCTCCAACCGTACCAGTCTCCGCTCCAACCCATCGCATCTTGGAGTGGGTCACTATCTGCAATATTCCAACTTGATACTGAGGATACGACGACAAGGCTGTCGTTGTTTAGCATCATTGCGACGGGGTTTCCTTGCACTTCGGTAGTCGATGCATGCTCGATTTCACCAAACTCAGGAACGTCCATTATGTGCAAAACTCCTTCGTCTACGAAGAATATATTGTAACCATTTGTCTTGACGAAGTCGGCTTCATCCACTCCCATTTCCTGATTGTTTGTCCCTGAATAATCAGTACCTTCATTTCTAGCCCTTGGCGGAGGCGAAGATGTTGCAGAACCGCCGCCATCCATCGCCATCTCTGCTGAATCTTCCATCCATATTCCACCGCCCCAGTAATACTGCTCTTCGACAGCTTGTAGTAGGCTGGTTCTTGCTTCCTCTTCTATGCTAATTTTGAGTGCGGTCTCCAATTCTAAGCAATCAGAATAGATTTCCAAATCAGGAGATCCAACTGACCTCTTTGTGATATCACCAAGGTCGATTTGAACCAATTCATACTCATCTTTGTCGTCATCGCTTAAGCCGATACATCCGGATGTTGCGAGTAATGTCACCAAAAAAACAGCAATTGCTGGACTTTTCTTGCGACTTCCCATAAACAACGCTGGCCATACTGATATAATTTAACAATGGTAGGATGTATCGACAAATTACCCATGATAATATGAATGAGCAGTGGTCGTGCATAGGATGATGACGAGTTCGGGCATCAATCCTGTCAAGAAATGGGTTATGCGCCAATATTGGCGAATGCAGCAATCCCAATCTATCATTTCGCTGGGTTTACTTGGCTCAACTTTGACTCTACTTTTGTGGGATTACGTAAGTTGGAGATTTTCTGACAAGTGTGATGAGGGATTTTGTTTCAGTGACTCGGTTCTGGGAATTCCGTCGACTTACGTCGGTCTTCTAGGCATCTTTACAGGACTTATTTTGATCGTATTGTGTGTTGGATATCTCTACGACCGAGTGTTCTCTCTTTGGACTGCACAAAGGAGCGTAGATTTCGAAAGAAATCCATTCTGGACTTATGCATTATCTCCAATGTTCATGATGAACATGGCAATGACTGCAGAAAATCTGAAGCGTAATTCGCCCGATGATGGAGAGTTGCAGGCGCAAATGGATTGGGTATTAGAATACTGCAAACAAAATGCTGACACAGAAATTTGGGCAAGGACTGTTCAGCACTGGGACAAGCACCTTTCTGAAACTCCTACATTCTGGTTCCTTGATGATGAGATTATGTCAAAAGCCAGGTCCCAGAAAATTGAGGATGAGAAATAATGGGCATTGAGATCGAAAGACGGTTTCTTGTCGATGGGCGATATGACAAGCCCTGGCGTTCAGGAAATTATAGCGAAATGTGCCAGCATTATCTTTCTGGTGTAAGCCACATAGATGGGAAAGTCATGTGGAATGAGATACAACTAATTGAGGAAGAAGAAGTTCTTGAAAACCTCACAACATGGAGAATTCGCTTGAGTGGTGACACGGTTACTCTAACTGCAAAGGGTAGGAGAATTGGTGCTACTGCAACCGAATACAATTGGGACGTGCCAATGGAAATTTACAACTCATTACCTCTAGACGGTCTTCCATCGGTTGAGAAAATTAGACATTACTGGAATGGAGAAGATGGTCTACTTTGGGAAGTTGACGAGTATGAGGGTTCGATTTCCGGACTGATTATCGCTGAGGTTGAATTGGAAAGTGAGGACCAAGAAGTGGCTTTACCAAACTGGTTAGGACTGGAGTTGACCCATTTGAAGGGCTGGTCAAATGCTTCCCTTTCAATGATGATTAAAGATTCAGAACTGAATTAATTCTATCTATGTCCTCACTCGATAATGATGGGTGAACAGGTATCGCTACCAAACGAGATGAGACGTCCTCGCATACCGGTAAATCCTCCTTATGCTGATGATGGTTGGCATATACTTCGTGTTTGTTACAAGGTATTGGATAGTGGACTCTTGCATCGATGCCCGCTAAATTGAATCTTGAAATCAACTCGCTTGGATTTTCAGAAAGGATGCACAACTGATGCCATGCGTGTGCTGCGTTCTCTCTTAATTTGGTAGAGTGATTAATCGATTTTGAGTTGTCTTGACGGTGCTTAGTCCAACGTTCTAGGTGTTTCAATTGGACTCTTCCAATCGCTGCTGAAACCTCGCTCATCCGCATATTAGTTCCCAATTCAATCGATTCTAACATCGTGTTTCTGCCATGGTCAACAACTCGAGACATTTTTTCTGCTAGGTCTGCTCGAGTGGTAGTAATCATTCCGCCCTCTCCACCTACTGCCATATTCTTTGATGGGAAGAATGAGAAGCATGCGATATCCCCTATTGCGCCGGCTTTCACACCGTTTAGAGTCGCCCCATGTGCTTGAGCCGCATCTTCAACCAGTGCAATGTTATGCCTCTGACATATTTCCTTGAGTCTTGGAGAAAATGTTTGACCGAAGATATGGACCCCAATCACCGCCTTGGTTCTTTCAGTGATTTTTGCCTCCACATCGTCCGGACATATGCACCAATAATCTTCTTCGATATCTGCAAAGACAGGGGTTGCACCGACTAAACTAACGGATGTTGCCGTTGCGATAAATGTCATTCCTGGAACGATTACTTCATCGCCCGGGCCTATGTCCAACAATCTCATTGCGGCCCAGAGCGCCGCTGAACCACTTTGACAAGGGACAGCTGAAATTGCACCACACCACTCAGCAAATTCCTCGCCGAATTTTCTTGCCTGTGGCCCTTTTACCCACCTGCCGCTTGACAGTGCATCGATTGCAGCTTTTTCGCACTCCTCGTCCCAGTAAGGCTTAGCCAGAGGAATGCGCTCCATGCCCCGGCGAAAAGGTTCGCACCCTTGAGTGTGTCCCGCCCACGTAGTGGGCGTAGTCAGACTCAAGAGGGTAAGCGGTGTTGGCCGGCTTATGTCCGGCGAGGATTCTCTTGGTTTGAGAGACCTTGTCGATGATATCCTTGAAAGCCCAAAACCGTCCCGAAAAAAGAAAATCAAAGCCAAAGGGATGTTGCTCGGTGAAAGACGTGACACGGGAGAGATTATCCAAATAGACAAAATGGTTCTAGCAAGGCATGCGGCTATGCTAGGTTCCACAGGTTCTGGAAAAACTGTAATGGCAAAATCGGTGATTGAAGAGGCTGCGCTGGCTGGAATTCCTGCATTAATCTTAGACCCTCAAGGAGATCTAGCAAGACTAGCACTAGCAATCGATGAGAATGATTTGGCAGAGCAAGGCGGAGAAGTTGACAGAATGAAAAAGTTGATGTCAACCATGGAAGTTAGAATTTGGACACCTCTCCGCAGTAAGGGGCTACCACTTTGTATTGACCCGTTTCGCTCTCCTCCTGCTGACCTAGACCCAGAAGAAGCGATCACTGCATGGGATATGGTTGCTGCTGGTTTCAGCAACCTTGCTGGTTTCGATGTTGAGAAAACCCAAGGCAAAGTCGTCAAGCCATTTCTGTATGAAATTCTAGTAAATGGAACAAGACTGGGTCTAGACGTTGGCGATTTTAGAGGTTTAGCCAAGGTGGTAAGAGAGCCTCAAGAGAACTTCACGAGAGCGCTCTATCCCGAGGCTTTTATCGATGTAGAAGACGATGAAGATAAGCCTGAAATTCCTACATGGGAAGAGATAATGTTTGAACATGGACTTCGTGATTACAATGAAATGTTGCCAAAATCTACTCGTAATGATTTGGCAAGAAGGTTGTCAGCATTTAGCAGTGGAGTGAACCAACTTCTGTTTTCAAACGGCGTTCCAATCGACATTGATTCGTTTTGTGAACCCGCAATGCCAGGCAAAGTTCCATTGAATATTGTATACCTCAATACTATTCAGGATGAGGCACAGAAGCAATATTTCGTTCAAGAGTTGGCTCGTGAATTGTATGATTGGATGTTGACCCAACAACCTGCAGAAGGCGAGTTAAAACTTCTTTTCTTCATGGATGAAGTAGCACCTTACTTACCGCCACATCCAAGGAATCCTCCTGCTAAAGACCTGATTAAACTGATTTTCAAACAGGCTAGAAAATACGGTGTCGCTTGTGTTTTAGCGACTCAGAACGTATCCGATGTCGATTACAAAATTCTGGCTCAAGCGAATACCACTTTCATAGGTAGATTCACACAACCGCAAGACGTTGAGAAAGTTAGACACTTACTGAAGGAAAGTGGAGGCGACCAAGACCTCGTAAAGCAACTTCCAACGCTCGGTCCCGGACAATTCCAAATGGTTGCACCCGACGTTGACCCTGCCCCGATTCCAATCCAGTGTAGATGGTTGTACACAGACCACGGCGCCCCGCTAAACGAAGACCAAGTTGACGATGTCACAACTCCTGAAATCAGGGCTTGGGCTAAAGCGAGGAGTGCTGGTAAGGGCAGAAGTCGCGGTAGAGGCGCAGCAGCAGCAGCTGCCCGTGGCTCAAAATGGAGCGGTAATGATGAGCAAGATGCTGAAGGCCTCGTGGAATCCGCCCGCCTCAAATCCGTGGGTGGAATGACTGCCGCAGCACAGGGAGTGGTTGACGATTCTGCATTCGAAGTGCGATTGATGGGTGGTTTAGCTGTTCTCAAAGATGGAAGAGATCCGTTGTATGTTATGCAAGCTACTGTCAATGCAACAACAGCATTGGTGATGGCATGGACATTAGTCGCACTATTGCTCGCATGGAGAGATTCCTCGCTGGAATGGTGGTGGCTTGCAGGTAGTTTCCTACTGACTTTCAGCGTAGGTTTGGTTATCTCGCTGGAAATGTTGCTTTCTCATGATGCTGAGTTGTTAAGAAAACTAAGCAGATTTGCAAAGACCTCGCAGCTACTGATTATCGCTTGGTTATGGGGGCTACTCTACTGGTCGTTCAATGGATTGGACCTCTATGGTGCTGAACCTTTGCTTGAAGTGGTTGTTGTTTGGGTTACCTTGTTCTTAGTCATCGACGGATGGAACAGATTCAAGTTAGGCAAGATAAGGTGGAATGGAGGCAACGCTCTATCCAAATTGAAGGGGTTAACCGCTGTGCTAACAGACACGCAACTAACCGAAATGCAATCCAATTCCAAACAAATCTTAGCAGGAATGAGGTGGATTCTTGACTTAGCAACGCTATCTTGGTTATGCGTCTTATTGATTGTAGAACCGAGTGGGAATTGGGCTAGACCGACCCTTTGGCTTGCATCGCTTTACGCTTTGACTTTTGGTGCTGAAACCTGGCTAAGGATGCGTGGTAGAATGCCGGAGGAAGGAAAATGAATTCCGACGGTTTTGTCCCATTGGATTGGGAAGAATTACCCGATTCAGAGATGCAAAAAAGGGCTCTCGGCCTATTTGAAATTATGAATAAAAGAAGAACTACTCGTCACTTTTCTTCTCGCCATGTTCCTAAAGAATTGATTGAAACAGCGATTATGTGCGGTTCAACAGCCCCCAGCGGAGCTCATCTACAGCCGTGGACATTCGTTGCCGTTAGCAATCAAGAATTGAAGGTGAAAATGCGAGAGGCTGCTGAAATTGAAGAGAGAAAGACCTACTCTGAAAGAATGCCTGAGGCCTGGCAAGAGGTCTTGGAACCACTAGGAACTGACGCAGTAAAGGAACACATGACCGACGCGCCATGGATTGTGGTGTTGTTTAGGCAATCAAAGCGGGTTAGGAGTAACGGTGAGTTCGGCCCAACATACTACTCTACAGAATCTTGTGGGATTGCCGCTGGAATGTTCATTCACGCAATTCACAACATGGGTTTGGTCACGCTAACGCACACACCATCACCGATGGGATTCTTGAGAGATATCTTGCAAAGGCCCGACCATGAGCATGCTATGCTAGTCTTACCAGTTGGATACCCTGCCGAAGATGCAAAAGTCCCTAATATCTCTAGGAAACTTCTAGAAGATGTATCAGTATTTTTTGAGTAATCAGAGAGCAGTGATGTCTTTTCTATCCTTGGAAACGCCTAGATCACTGACTGCCTTGTCGTAAACATCTGCCTTGATTTGACCACTTCTTACCAGAGACGAAAGTGCTGCTAAGGTAATACTCTGAGAATCGATTTCGAAGAATTTCCTCAGGTTTGGCCTCGTGTCTGACCTTCCAAATCCGTCGGTTCCCAGAACGGTATAGTCTCCGCCAACCCACTGTCTAATCATGTCAGGCACTGCGATTTGATTATCGCTTACCGCAATGGTTGGAAGTGTTCCATCTCCGAGTAATTCCTCAACATATGGGACTTGTCTTGATCCGCTTGGGTTCAGACGATTGTTTCTCTCGCACTCTAGGCCCTCTCTTCGTAACTCACCGTACGAAGTTGCTGAATAGATCTCAGAGCGAACACCATAGGTTTCCAAAATTTCTACTGCTGCGAGTAATTGTAGCATAATCGGCCCTGAGCCAATCAGTCTCACAGTTGGGCCGTCGCCTTTTGGTGCGCTGCGAAGTTTGTACATTCCTTTGACAATTCCTTCTTCGCTACCTGCCGGTTTAGGCGGCATTGGGTGATTCTCATTGTATACTGCAATGTAGTACATTACGTCTTTTTCATCGACGTACATCTCATCAATTCCTGCCCTAATGATTGTAGCTAATTCGTAAGCAAACGCCGGGTCATATGCTCTGATTGCTGGATTGGTGTGTGCCATCAAAAGACTGTGTCCATCTTGATGTTGTAGGCCCTCTCCATTGAGAGTTGTGCGGCCACTGGTAGCACCCATCATGAAACCTCTAGCACGCTGGTCAGCCGCAGACCAAATCAAATCAGCAACCCTCTGGAATCCAAACATGCTGTAGAAGATGTAGAACGGTATTGTCGGGCAACCTTGAGTAGAGTATGAGGTTGCGCTGGCGATAAATGTCGACATAGCCCCGGCCTCAGAAATTCCTTCTTCGAACAGTTGGCCGCTTTCACTTTCTTTGTATTTCATCAACATCTTATGGTCGACTGGAGTATACAATTGGCCCTCAGGATGGTAAATTCCAAACTGAGCAAAGAGGGGGTCCATACCGAATGTTCTTGCCTCATCAGGAACGATCGGAACGATTCTCTTTCCGATTGACTTGTCTTTCATTAGACCACTCAATAGCCTAACGAATGCCATAGTTGTCGAGACTTGCATGTTGCCCTTTGTTCCCTCATCGAAGGTTGAGTATCCGTCCCCTCCTGGCGGGGTTAGTTCGCTAGCAGGAGAGCGTCTTTCTGGACAAAACCCACCCATGGCTTCCCTTCGAGATTTGAGGTATGCTACCTCTTCTGGAACGCTTTCGGGATTGATGAATGGATATTCTTCTAATTCCTCATCACTGAAGGATAGTCCTAGGTCGTCTCGCATCCACTTGATACTGTCCACGTCGGCTTTCTTCTTGCCATGTGTTGTGTTCCTGCCTGCAAATGCTGGACCAAGTCCGTATCCTTTAATCGTCCTTGCTAGAATGATTGTTGGCTTGTCATTGGACGCCTCTGCTGCAGCATATGCAGCATTGATTTTCACCATGTCATGACCACCGAGATTGGCTGCTAGAGCCTCTAAATCATCGTCGCTCAAGTGTGATACCATTGCTTTTAGTTGCGGCGTGTTGAATAATTCGTTACGGAAAGTTGCTGCATCACTCGTGAATATTCTCTGCTCATCACCGTCTACTAACTCCTGTAGCCTGTTTGCTAGATTGCCCTCTGAATCTCTTGCGAACAAGTCGTCCCACATTGAGCCCCATAGAATCTTGATTACGTTCCATCCCGAACCTCTGAATCTTCCCTCAAGTTCCTGTACAATTTTCGAATTGCCACGAACCGGTCCATCCAACCTCTGAAGATTACAATTCATTACCATAATCACATTGTTAAGATTCTCTCTAGATGCCAATGTTAGTTGTGAAAGTGATTCTGGTTCATCTGACTCACCATCGCCCATGGTATACCAAACTCTAGAGTTGGATGTATCTGCTAGTCCTCTGCTGGATAGGTATCTGTTAAATCGAGCTGTGTGAATTGCTGTCATCCCGCCTAACCCCATTGAGACGCTAGGATATTCCCAGAAATCTGGCATCAGCCTTGGGTGTGGGTATGAAGAAAGTCCGACTCCATCGCACTCCATTCGGAAGTGGTCGATATTTTCTCGAGTGAGCCTTCCTTCCAGCCAAGCTCGTGAGTATACGCCAGGGCTTGCGTGGCCTTGCCAATATACGTGGTCGCCCCAACCATCCAGATCTTTTCCACGATAGTAATGGTTCTGACCTACTTCCCACAAATGTGAATTTGATGCAAACGTAGAGATGTGTCCTCCAATACCATCATTTGCTTTGTTAGCGCGAGTAACCATCATCATTGCATTCCAAGAAATGATGCCATGAATCCTCTTCTCCATTTCCAAATCTCCAGGATAAGCTGGCTGATTTGATGGGTGGATTGTGTTAAGGTATGGAGTGTTCACAACGTCGATTTCGATTCCTTCTTCCTTTGCTGCACCGATTGTTTGCAATAGGAGTCTGTGTGCCCTTTCGGGACCTAATGCATCGCTAACCGCACGAATTGCTTCTTGCCATTCAAGCGTCTGCTCCGGGTCTGGGTCGGGCAATACATCTCGGAAATCGTTGTCACCCATGACCTCTCTCCAGTGATGATGGGGCCATAGGCTCCCTTTCAAAGAATCGCTTTATTCGCTCATCACATGGTTGTGCCAATTTAGCAATGCTTGGCTGCAATCAGATTCTGATTTTACTATCGATATGTTGCCTTGAATTCCACCAGTCATGAAGCCATCTGCAAGTGT
>JAYYDR010000120.1:0-32571 GCA_036160735.1 Thermoplasmatota archaeon | reverse complement strand
TGACATGATTATCATGCACCCACTCCCGAGGGTTGACGAAATTCATCCATCTGTAGACTCAACTAGGCACGCTAGATATTTCGAACAGGCATTCAATGGAGTGGTTGCAAGAATGTCACTGATGTGTTGGCTACTTGGAGTAAAAGTTCCTGAGGATGTTACGAAAGAAGGGGTGGTATTATGAGTCAAGAAGCGAATATGAGAAGAGTAACTGCGATTAAGAATGGTACAGTAATCGACCACGTCCCTGCTGGTAAGGCACTCTCAGTTCTCAAGATGTTGGGTATTGAAGGCGATATGTCTAACCCAGTTTCTCTTGTAATGAATGTACCATCAAAGAAAATGGGTGGCAAAGATATCATCAAAGTTGAGGACAGAGAATTGACTCAAAATGAGTTGGATAGACTTGCTTTGGTCGCTCCAGATGCATCTGTTGCAATTATTCGTGCTTATTCGGTTGCAGAGAAATTAGAGATCAACCTCACAGATGAGGTTGTTAATGTAGCGAGTTGCACTTTCTCCAATTGCATTACAACCAATCCAAGAGAGCCTCTGCCGCACAGGTTGGTTGTAACGAATAGAGACCCACTTGAGTTAAGATGCAGATATTGTGGTAAAACACAGGATATCGAGGCACTAGTCGATAATTTGCTTTGATTACAGGTCGAATAATCCAGCCTTTTCACAGGCCTCGAAGTCAATCCATCCGGGATTACCTAAGTCGACTGGTACGCCGCCTACCGTGGTAATGATTCCAGTCATAATCAGGTAATTTGCAAAAGGTGGGTTTGGCCAAGCAGCCTTCTTCCATCCTTTCTTTCCTAGTTTCTTCTTTGTGGTTTCTCGCCTGGTAACCCAAGCATTTGCGAACCAAGTATGAATCTTCATCATGTTAGTCCTATTATCAGGTGCGGCGACTACATTGTGAGAACTTTGCCAATTCTTTTCCCAATCGCCCTCCATGGTATCGGCCCAAATCAATCCTGTTTTCTCAGATTCAGGTAATTCTAGTTCGCCTTTCGTTGCAAGATAGATTGCCAGCCGGCGCAAGTGCGGATGCCTTGGATGCTTTTTCATTGCTTTTTCAACGATATTAATCGCACTTGCCTTCATGCCTCTATCCATATACAGCAGAGCTCTTGCGGTTTGGCCATGTGGCCAGTCGTCCATGTTGATGTCATTTTTCTTAACCCAGGCTTCGAGTTTGTCTAGGGCGATTTCTGGTTGAGACCATATTCGGAATCTTGCGATGTCTCCGAGTATGTGCAACTTTGATGCGGGTTTGTACTTCCACGGAATATCACTTGCTGGGATGCCATCTCTAAATCTCTTCAAGAGATCGATATTTCGCTTGGTCAGTCCATCGACGCGCAATAGTGGTCGCACCGACTTAGGCAGTGGTACTGATGGGTCTAATACGGAAGTAACCCATTTTAGTCTAGCAGACTCAATGTCTTCATCTGCAAGATATTCCAGTCTAGGAATCACTTCAGGAATGTCTCTTTGAGCTAATGATGCTGCTGCTAGAATCACCCTAGCGATTTCCGCGGTTCTTCCTGCCCTTAGTGCGAGGAAAGAGAGCGCAACCTGTTCAGCCTGGTCCCATCTACCAAAGCCCATCAGCATCTCCATACTTGCTTCAGTTCTGCGAACTAAAGAGAGACCTTCGATGCTTTCCTCACCATGATCTTCGTATAGTAATTCCATTTTCTCCATAGCTTTTGACCAATTGTCTGTTTTGATCAGTTGTCTGAAATCTTCACCTTGACGGTAAATCATTTGCTCAATCGCTTCCAATTGAATTCTCTTCTGATTTGCCATTGCATCGAATGAAACGTCATCCAATCGTTGGCCCGTTCTTCTTGACATAACCCATATGCCCAAGAAAACAACTTGTCCGCCGGAAGCAAGCATCCATGTCATTTCTTCTAATGCATCTTTTCTGATAACTTGGCAAATTGAATCCTGCCAAGAGCCACATTGCGAGCCTTGTGGAAGGTATTGTGAATCCCAAAATGTCAACATTGCTAGAGCGAGTAACAACATCGATTGGCCAGCGAAACCTGTGAAACAGAAGTTCAGAACATTCGCTTGCTGAGACCTTTCACTTCGCAAAAGGCGCGAATCTGCCAATCGTATACCGCCCTTTCCAGATACGTCAGCGATATCTAGGAACAGAATTCTTGCAACCTCATAGACGAATAAGAATCCCACAATGGCTACGTTAAGCAACAAAAACAGCAGTACAATAGTAACTAGTGGAACCCTAATTCCGGGCTCAGAAATGTATGAAAACAACTCAATTGCGTAGAATCCAATCACTCCTCCCTCTTCCATAATCGTTGACTGAGGGCGATATTCAGGGAGATCTAGGACTCTCTCTGAATGTTCGAACATCGTTGGGTCTATACCGAGTAAGATTAGTGAAACAAATGTGTTGAAGGCAATAAATGGCATCGCTGCCGTGTTAATCCAGACAAGGGTCGAGACGAATTGCTTCCTTGCTGGTGGTTTGTAAGGGTAAAACGCGGATGGTTCACCCTTGGAGAGTTGTCTACTTGATTCTGTGAGCGCGGTCCAAGAAGAACCCATTACCCTCCCATAGGCGATGAAGCCTGGGGCGAAAGCCAAACAACCCGTGATAGCGAGTCTTCGGTCAAATTCAACATCTGCAAAATACATGATGTACCAAAGCATGATGAGCGACGTAAACCATAGGATAGTAATCGATACACCTACGCCGTTTCTGAATGTACTCGCACCTTGCAATGTCGCTCTTCTTCCTCCTGTTCGATTAACGATTTGAGTGCTCATCGATACGCCGGTTGAAATCATTGCTGGAACAATAATCAGAATCAATGCCATCGCCAAAGAAACTTGATGCAATCCTTCAGTCAAATTCATTTGATAAAACAGCCATTCCATTCCTAGTAAAATAGCGCCAGTCAAAGCCATTACGTAAACCGTTAGGCCATTACGCATGCCCTTGGTTTTGAGAAGTTTCTTCGCTTCTTCTTTGGTTGCAGTAACCGTGTGTACCTCGTAGCGTTTAGGACCGGTAGGGAATGCAACTTGCAGTCCGGATAGACCTCTAGGAATAATGAACTCTTGGAATAGGTAGGAGATTACTGCGGAAAGCGTAACAGCAAGAATCGCCATACCGTCTATGCCGCTAACTAACTCAATACCCATGCGTTTGCCTCACTCTTCTTTTGGTGGAACTAAGGATGGTGAGGCTTTCTTGGAGTTTATCTCATTCAGCAATTCATCTAGGAATAAGTCAAACTCCACACCTGCTCTCTGGTCGCCGTTTCTTGCACGAATTGAAACGGTGTTGTTTTCGGTTTCATCATCTCCCAGGATAAGCATGTATGCAGGCTGGAACTTTCTATGCATTCTGATTTTCTTTCCGATTGTGTGGTCGCCATCATCTAAGTCTGCTCTAATTCCAGCAGCCTTGAGTTTAGCAGCGACTTCTCTTCCGTATTCTACCTGTTTCTCTGAAATTGTTAGCACGTGAACTTGAGTTGGTGCAAGCCAGGTAGGGAATTTACCAGCAAAGTGTTCGATAAGAACTCCACAGAACCTTTCCATCGAACCAAATGGTGCTCTGTGAATCATGACCGGACGATGCATTTCTCCATCGCTTCCTTTGTATTGTAAATCGAATCTTTCTGGCAGATTGTAATCAACCTGAACTGTTCCTAGTTGCCATTCACGACCGATTACATCCTTGACAACGAAATCGATCTTCGGACCGTAGAACGCAGCCTCTCCAGGCTCTTCAGACCAATTCACTCCAAGACTGCTTGCAGCCTGTCTACATGCGTCTTCAGCTAGGTCCCATTTCTCACTTGCACCGACGTATTTACTGGAGTCAGGGTCTCTCAAACCGACTCTGACTCGGTAATCTGTCATCCCTAATGCTTCAAAAATTACCTGAACAAGTTCGATACAGCCCAGTACCTCACTTGCAATTTGGTCTTCGGTTACGAATAGGTGTGCATCGTCCTGAGTAAATCCTCTGACCCTTGTCATACCAGATATTTCTCCTGACTGCTCCCAACGGTAAACAGTACCAAACTCTGCTAGTCTGAGTGGCAAATCTCTGTAAGAGCGTGCCTGTGAAGCATAGATTTTGATGTGGTGAGGACAATTCATTGGCTTTAGCATGTATCCTTCGATATCACCAGCAGCCATCATGTTGGACAATTCGCCACATGTACATCCTTCGCTGGCTAACTTAGCCATCATATCCTTTTCAACTAGAGGCGGATACTGCGAATCCTGATAATAGGGGAAATGACCACTGGTACGATACAAGTCTAACTTGCCAATATGGGGAGTGTAGACTTGATGGTATCCTTGGCGAGTGAGGTGCTCAGAAATGAAATCCTGCAGGCAAGTTCTCACGACTGCACCTCTAGGTGTCCACAGAATGAGTCCCTGGCCAACATCCTCGTCAACGTGGAATAATTGCAAGTCTTTGCCTAACTTCCTGTGGTCTCTTTTCTTGGCTTCCTCAATCGCTGACATCGTAGCTTTCAAAGCGTCTTTTGTAGGCTCGACAATTCCGTAAATACGTGTTAGTCTTTCTCGACTTTGGTCGCCTCTCCAGAATGCGGATGAGACAGATGTGAGGCGAACATGCATCAATTTAGCAGTAGAGTGAACGTGTGGTCCCAGACACAAATCATACCATTCACCTTGACGGTAAATTGTAGAACTATCTCCATCCTCTAGTTTGTCATTTATGATCTCGATTTTGTATGGGTTTGCTTGGAACAAATCGTTCAATTCAGAATCAGTACATTCGACTCTCTCAACAGTCAGGTTTCTTCTTGCTATCTCATGCATTTTCTTTTGGACACCCTTCAATTCTGCTTCGCCAAAATCCTCTAAGTCAGCGAAATCATAGTAGAATCCTCGATCGATTGCCGGGCCGATTGTGGGCTTTGCATTTGGATAGAGAGATGTGACCGCTTGCGCTAGCAAATGGGCAGCGCTGTGGCGGAGAATGTGAATACCGTCATCACTGAACCCAGAAATACCTGCTACCGAGCAATCAGAGTCGAGTTCAGCGGAGAAATCTTTCTGCTCACCGTCAACGAGTGCAGCGACGCAGTCGTGCTTTCTTCCCTCAATGTCAATCACAATTTCTCCTGCCGTTATGCCGGATGCGTATTCGTTAACTGAACCATCCGGCAGGGTGACTGAAATCATTGACATCGATGTGCCTCCGCCCCCTACGGGGGCGCTTTTGCCTTTCACCTTGACGATTAAAGGTCGCTTGTTGATTGGATATTCAGAGTACTGTTGTTTTACCACTCGACATCGAAGTCATCGCCTTCTTTTGACGAAACTTCTGCTACGACATTGACATCCTTCTTTTCTGGAGCAGGTTGTTGTTTTGTAGCCATTCGAATTTCCGATCTTGTTTCGACAACATCTCTTTGGCCACGGAATGCTGGCGCCTCGTGCACTTTCACTTCTTTTTGTTCGGCTGGCGCCTGCTCTTTTTGTTCCTCTTTGACTTGATTTTTCCAAGCCCCTTCAAAACTAAGGTCATCAACTCGCCTTTCCATGTGATAAGCCTTGGTCTAATCAATACATAATCGGTTTGATGTATCGTGAATTTTTGGCGGTGGATATGCGCCTAGCGGTAGTAGTCAATCCAGATGCTGGACTCGGCGGCAAATTGGGTTTCAAAGGAAGCGATGGAAGGGCTGCGGAAGCTAGGGCAGCAGGTGCACAGGATAGGGCTGGGCCTAGAATGAGAATCTGCTTGGAGAAACTCGCTGAATTAGCGAGAGAGCCAATCGAAATTCTAGCATGGGATGGAAGAATGGGAGGAGATTGGATTCCCGGCGAGTATACCTCAACAGGGAATACCCCTGATACAACAGATGCAACCTCCACCTCAGAATTCATCAAAGCGCATTCACCAGATTTGTTCCTCTACGCTGGCGGAGACGGTACGACCAGAGATATTGTCGAGGCACTGGGGGAAAGAGAAATTCCACTGGTTGGAGTACCTGGAGGCGTAAAAATGCACAGTGGTTGTTTCGCTACTACTCCAAAGGCAGCAGCAGAGGTAGTGTGGTCCTTTTTCACCGGTGACCTGATGGTTGCTAGAACAGAGGTAATGGATCTCGATGAGGAAGTTTATCGCAAAGGTGAATGGAAAGTTCGGATGTATGGCGAAGCATTCACTCCAGCCAGTCCAAGATGGATGCAAGGTGCCAAAGAGCAGGTCCAAAGGGAATCTGAAGAGGAAACTCTCGAAGCCATGTCTTCTCATGTCGCTAATCTGGTAGAAGAAAACCCAGATTTGATGTTGGTGTGGGGAAGTGGTGGAACACTTAGGCAGATGTGTAAACAAAATGGACATGAATCAACCCTTTTGGGGATAGACATTCAACATGCAGGGAAGATGTACAACGATCTGAATGAAGGTGGCTTGTTAGAAATCATCAATAAGCACCAAGGCGAAATCAAGTTGCTACTTTCTCCGATGGGGGGTCAAGGTTTCCTGATCGGAAGAGGAAACCTTCAGTTATCACCAGATGTGCTTAGAGCAATTGGAACAGATAACATCCTAGGCATTGCCACTCCTGCTAAATTATTGGGTCTAAACGAATTGAGAATCGATACCGGTGATGAGGATCTCGATGCAGAAATACGGGATAAGAAGTATCTCAAAGTGCTTCAGGGATACCGAACAACTAGAGTCATACGTGTAGCGAATGATTGAATGTATATTCGGCAAAATATACAAACATGCAAAGGGTCTAGTGCAATTCAATGGACATCGAGACCGCAGCAAATATTGGCGAGGCAGCCAGTGGTATTGCGATTCTCTTTACCCTTCTTTTCAGCCTACGCCAAATCAAGTACTGGAATGAAAATAGGCGATACGAAATTGGTCGTGATTTAGCAAACCACTTGTCAGACCCACTGATTCATCGCGGCTTTTCAGTCAGCATGATGAAGTTGCATGAAGATATTACAATGCAAGAAATCAATGAATTGACTCGTGAGGAAAAGAATGCAATGAATGCAATGATGATTGGAATCAACAATATTGGATTACTGGCAATGTACGGTCATCTTTCAATGGATTTAGTAGAGGGTTTCTACGGCCGTTACATCAGAATTTTCGGCCCACGATGGCGCCAAACAGTCAAGGTTTTCTCAGCAGCAACCGCTTTTGCAATGGGATTAGATGACAATGAAGAAACAATGTGGGATGGATTACTTTGGTTAATGGACAACCTGAAGAAACCAGATTCTGAAGAATAATTGTGACTTAATCACACAACAGGCATCTACCTTTAGAAAATTCGTGGCAACAATTCAATCAGCAAGCGCTTCCTTTTGTTCCCGCTTCTTGCGGTTTTGTCTCTTCTTGTACCAAGGGTAAATTGGCCATTTTGCAAGACCAGTCCACATCACCATGAACACGAAGGTTGTAGAAACGAAAGCATCTACTTCGCTCGACCATGCAGTGTCAACCCACCCATATTCGACGTATGCGATTCTTGAGTGGTACACTACCAACATTATTCCCAAGGCTAGATGGAGATATCTCCAAATCTTGTTCCAATTCTTGGACATGAATCTTATTCATTCTGCTGTTTATTATATTCTTCTAACTTTTTTTGGTATTCTTCGTCGTTTAGACCGTGCCATCCTTTGCACATACCGGTTGGTGACTTTCCGCATCCACATTTGCCCATTCTTCTTTCCCTCATATGAAATGAGAGTACTTGCATACATTAACCCGAGTTTAATGTCGCACTGGGAAACTAAGTGACTAAAACTAAATTTTAGAATATTCAGGCTTCAATGGAATCCTTTGCAATTTGGCGAACATCGACCCCCCACTGCCTGAACTCAGGCATTGTCATTGGGTCAACTCCATGAACTGCATGAAGCCAAACTAGTGTTCCGGTATCAATCATAATTTGACCTGCGTGGCCTTTGTAGTCTGTGAAAATGGATTTGTCTTTTGCGCCAGTCATTTTCTCAATGTCACCATCAAGCTCGCCTGTCTCAAACATATCGCGTAAATCATATGCAACCTTTCCATGGTAGAAAGTGAACACATCAGCACCAGGGTAATCTGTGCTCAGGTTTGATGCTAGGTTCTTCCAAGCCTCATATGCTTGATCTGAACCATTTCTATATTCGGTTGCATCTTCGTAATCAGAAGGATAATCCTTCCAAGGCAGAGCTAAGCCGATTCTTGTATTTGGATTCTTATCCAATGCATAATCTGTGAAATTCCATATCGCTTCATCAGATTGAAGTCCGTTTTCAATAGACTCAATACTGCAGCAAATCATAATCAAAACATCAATTTCTCCAGTGTCTAGATACGCCTTGATGTTCTTTCGGTGTCCGTCGTCTGCCCATAATGCATCTGGTGCTCCAGATGCACCACCGCTCATTTCGATGTACTGAGTATGGTCCGAGAACCCCGCATCACGTGCGTAGTCTTGTAGGGTTTGAGCGAAAATTCGACCAAAGCTGTGACCGATATACAAGACATTGTAGTCATCAGCATCGACTTCTTCGGGTGAGCCCATGTTGCCGTTGTCATCGCCTTTTCCTCCACGGCCAAAGCATCCTGAGAGGGAAACAATTACGATTGTTAAGGCGAGGAAAATTGCGATTCTTTTTTTCATGTTATTTCTTTACAAAGAATGGCTTATGTTTGTTTTGTATCATGCTTGTTACAACCAAACACTAAGCTGCAGGTAAATGGCTAACTAAAAGCATCAAAATTCGATTAAATCAACGAACACAATTCAGTCGCCGCCACTCTTCTGAAGTGCATCTTGGGCGCAGAAACAAGTCTTACTTTGACATATTATCGCTCGGTAAATTATCATTTTATTTTTGATAATCTACAAGATATGTGTCCTAACTGCACAAGATGAGGGTTTTTTCGGTGCTTCTGAAAATCCGAATTTACAAGGCTCTTTCATTGGTTTAAAGCCGCCAGCGTTCTTTCCATTTATTCGAGCAGTGGCGCTTTTGATGTGCGAAACACGATCAATCGCATACCATTCTTTTCTGTTATCTTTGGTGATGCCATACGTTCTTGTAGAAAATATCAATTTTGCAAAGAACAACTCAATTGTTTGAATGAATAAAAGCGACCGCTTGAACGGAATTGGGAATCCTCTATTCCAACTGAATTCTAAGTTCATGGTATCACAGTTTACTTTGATGCTGCGCTCATTCAGTGAGGTCGATACCTCTTCTAGTATTACTTCATCAAAGGAATACATTGCTGTTACATAGTCAGCAATTTCTTGGGTTGGAGCGATTAGAACTCTAGTTCCATCCTTTTTTGCCCACATGATGTCCGTAAATTCTCCGAATATTGATTCCTTCCAAGCTCCAACAACAATTCTGTCTCCAGATTCAAACGCGCTGGAAGTTATTCTGCCTTTGAATATGTCAAGTGAGTCATGCAATCTTTCTCTGCCTTTGAAGGGCGTAACTTCTCCGATCCAAGTTATTGAGAAAATCAAAACAATCTGTATAATGAGTCTTACCACGTGCCAAATGTCGTCGTAGGTCTTACCGTCTAGGGCTATATTGTTGTACCACATATTGAAATTCGCCCAATATAATACGACCAGTAACCATGCACCACCTACCGATGCCCATGCTCTCGTTTTGGGCAATAAGAAGAATATACCGAATAGGATTTCAAAAACTCCACTTGCCAATACCCAGAATCGAGGGTCTCCTAGTAAGGATGGAACAATTGGCTCATACCAACTTGGATGAATGAAGTGGTCAACACCGACATAAATGAAGGCTAGGCCAATACCTGCAGCCCCAATATTTCGGATTACGTTCAGTGTATTCACATACCTTCGTGTCTAATCTAATAGAAAAAGGAATGTAACTTACCTGAAGCAAAATCTTGCTTTGAAAATAAAAAAAGCCCCCCACAGGAGCGAACTCCTGTGAGGGGCAAAGTCCCGCAAGGGCGTTTCAACAATGCATCATTGCATCCTTAATTCAAAGGTGCTCGATACCTGTCTTGCTTACGTTTGCCTTCTTGATCTTGTCAGGAAGCCACGCTGGGCCGTTTGCAGGCTTGTCGACGATGTCGATGCGTCCTGTGAAGACGTGGACTCTCTTGGTTCCACGCTCACGTAGACGGATGTCTGTTACTCCACGAGTAGCAGCTTTTAGTGCTGCTCCACGTGGTTGTCGGCTTGCAAATACTTGGCTTGTGTCTTTTCCGTCCTTCATGAGAACGAAGTACTTCTTTTCACCCATAGGTTATACCTCGTGCCGCTTACGGTCATGTCAAGGTTATAATGTTTCCCCCGTCAAACCGCTATACTGCGCTACATATTGGCCGCAGTAGGCCTTTTCAGAGGGTACTTTTGAGCAGTAATGCGTTTATGCTAATTGCTTAAACTTCGGCCCCAGCGAGAGTTTTCGAACCGGTAACTCCCGGAACTTGCCGAATTGTATCAACAACAGTTTTTGCGATTATTCCAAGACTTTCTGCTTCTAGTTTGATGATTATGTCATAGTCGCCAAAGAGCAGTGTCGCATCTGAGACATTTTCTAACTCTTTTATTGTTTGAAACGCTTGATACTCTTGACCTGGTGAAACATTTACCAAGACATAACCTACTGCCATGACCATCCCATTAACTCAACCATGATGAATCCTGTGCTTATCTTAGGTCTTCTAGACTTAGTTTGTATAATTCCCACTGGTCTTCTTGCCAGTCTTCTGGCATCGGGCCATCAAGCCAATTCAGGAATTCCTCTAAAGTCCAACCCTCGGGAATCCTTTCGTCTCTTGTGGGCACTATCTCTTCGTCACTCCAAGTCTCAAGTTCAGCTTCGTTCTTATGCCTACGAATGAGAATGGTACTACCTAATATGATCACTAGAATACCAATGCCTACTGTAATAGGTAGAGTATAGGATTCTGAAGATTCTTGCGTTTCCTCTTTGATCTGTCCGCAGTCTTCCACACACTCCACAGGTTTGTCAATAGATATTGTTGAAGTATAATTTACTCGATTAGCACTCCAGTCTTCGCAAGATAACTCAAATGAGATGTCTCCGCTAATGTTTGTAGGTAGCAGCCATGAGTTCGACCAGAAACCAGAATCGTCTAAATCCATTACTTCACTTTCTGGTACAGAATAAATCACATTTCCATCTTGATAGTAATCAGCCATACAAACAGCGTCTATTCCATCTGCATCATTCATTTCAACTAGTATTTCGAGAAGACCAGCATTGGATATGTTATCAGGGTGGTCGACAGTAATTACGGGTGGAGAATGTAAGAACTCGAAAGTCAAGAATGATACGGACATAATTTCGTCTATGTCGATAACTCTGACTCCTAGAGTGCCATTACCTGGAACGAAAGAGGAGTCGAGTTGTATTCTGAAGTGGTAAGCAGCGTTTTGCTCTGGAACATCATTTCCACAAATTGTACTGCCTTGATTCGGAGCAGAAACAATCCAGCCAAGTTGCTCAAGGCTTGCGCTGACATCCTGTACTTGCCGCGATGAGCGTATCCTAACTACAGCATCAGCGGTTTGACCGAACATCAATTCTCTGATTTCAACACCCTCTTGACAGAGGTCGATTGCTAAGATTTCAGGTGGACTCAATACTATCGGGGTCTGAATTGCTGCTGAGCTTGAGGCACCATTTGCTCCAGTGATGTTTGTGGTGATTGTTAAGTCTCCAGTTTCTATACTCTCTGATGTTGAGAGAGGGAAAAGAGCGACTCCATTGTCGAATTCCACAGGGAATGAATATGCGCTTTGACCAGGCCAATGAATTGAAACATCTCCATAGACACCATCGATTGAATCATCGTAATCTGTAACGGTTACGCGAATGTACTCTCCCCCTCCTCCGAGTACGTTTTCTACAGATTCATTTTGAGCATTTACTATCTCGATAACTGCTTCAGGAGGTTCATCAGCGACCTGAATCGTTCTCTGAGTCATGAAGACCCCTTCGTGATTTCTTAACTCGACTTTAAACGAGGATAGGCTAGTTTGTGTTGGAATAGTAAAGGATGCGATGTAACAGTGATGTTCAGGACTATTTCCTGCCACGTAACTTAGGCCGTCGATATTACCTCTTGTTGCGCTAAATACCGGTGTTTGGGAACCAATTGAATGGTCTGGATCTAGAACACATGCTTTCAGTGTAAGTACGTGCCCTCTGAGCACTCCTTTATTCGGGAATGATGTCAAAACCGACGCTCCTCCCCATTCAGAATCATCTACACCAGAAACGTGCACTCCGAACCAAAACGCAGGCGCATCTCTGATTTGGGCAACTCCATTTGCAACAGAAACAGTCGAGATATTTGACTCATCCACCGTGGTTGCCATAATGTCAAGCATTCCCAATTCTACATTTGTTGGTAAGTCGATTGTGGTCCACCAAAGATAACCATCTTGGCTACCAGTTCCTTGCTCAACCCATTCACTGCTGTTGTTTCCGCTTGTTATTCTCCAAGCGATTGTAGCATTCACTACTCCACTATCATCGGTTGCCTCTAGGCTACAAACGAATCTGTCGCCTCTACTATATTGGGTTGAGTCACAGAATATATCCTCGATGACGGGAGGACTATTCGCCCATATTGTTAGGTCGAACTGATTGTTGTCGATATTTCTCTCAGGATTCAGAACAGATGTTGCCTCCCATCTGATTACTAAGTTATTCCAGCCTTCTCTTGATGTGTTTATCTCAAGTTCAATTATTTGTCTGCTTCCGTTTTCTGAACCGGTAGGTAAAACCATGCTGTGATTTGTAAGAACAACACTGCCAAGTTTGTCCAAAATCTTCAGGTTTCCAACGCCGATTCCGGGACCGATATTTTCAATTGCAATTTCGATTTTGCAATTGGAGTTTACAGTTAGATTATCTGTCACTCTTACATCAATAATTCTGATATCATGGACGATATCGGCGTATGGACTCATCTTCGGGTCTCCAACAACAACACCCATCCAACTTGTCATGGTGTTTGCAGCTGCGTAAGATTCAGCAAGGTTGTATCCACTAGCGTAGGATGACAACAGTACACTTGGTGAAGAGACCGCTGTTAGGTACGGCTCATACACGTAGCCTTTGATCCCGCTAGCCCCGTCTTCAAGGATATCAGCAACTAAGGATTGCCCATACGATGTGCCCCAATTGAATGAGCGGGCCCCTGTGCTAACCGCTGTCTCTACAATCGATCCGTTGACCCAATCCATGTGTGGTCTAATCACACGAAGTATTGCTGAGTCGACAAATAGTGAACCATCAGTGGATGTAGGAACTATATCCAAAGAGATTCTAATCTTCATCGATGTCGCATTTTCATGCGGTCTAAACCTCATTGTCTGTGAATTCCATGCTGTTGTATACTCTTTCTTCGATGATTCATTGTAACTCAGTTCGCTTCCATTGGAATCAAATGAAGTGACTTGAATTTGGTATTCTCCAAATACATCGCCATCTCTTTTTCCGTGGGCATACACATTCCAGACGTGATTTGTGAAGTTTTGAGGAATTTCATGTGTAGTCTCAAGATGTGCAACATTTTGCCCGTTGCCAGAGTATGCAGTACAGTTGTTTAGGATGTTTCTGTTAAGGGCAGTAATTGAACTATTTTCCAGCGCAGTATCCCAAATCATTAGGTTGTCAATCATGCCTTCGAAGTGAGCGTTTCCAGCCCTATTTACTCCAATTTTGTACAAGTCAAAGTTGTTTAGAGAACCATTCGGGTAGAAGTTAGTGTTGACCAAAACTCCGTCCATGTATTGTCTAACGTTTCCAGCATCGTAAACTGTGACGAGATGTGTCCATTTCTGCGCAGTGACGTCGCCAAAGGTAAGGCTTTGATTATTATGAAGCTTCCATTTACCGCCAGAAACCATGTGCTGGAACGATTGATTGGAACCGGCATTGTCGTCGATTGCGAATGTGGAAGCGTATGTCGGTAAGGAGGTTGTGTTAGCCCAAACCCATTGACTAATGCTGAAATTGCCTAGCCAATCGTCAACATTCACCTTTGCATAGTCATCGACTCCATCAAACCACAAACAATTTCCGTCAACGCAATTCCTCCAATTGCTTGAATTCATTCCAAACAACGTAAAATTAGAATTGTTTGTGACGCTATCACTCGAAATGGAGCCAGTTCCTTCTTCGAAATCCCAATGATGAACTAGGTTTTCAGATTGAGGGACGTTATCTGCCTGTACAACGAATGCAGAGGATGGGATTGTAGTCTTGCTAACGTTTGGACCTTCCCACGAAAATCTCAATCCGTGTGGACCTCCGCCTTGGAAAAATTCGATTCGGAAATCATGGTATCCAGCCGTCAAATTCAGAGAACCGGAGTATTCTCTCATTCCATGCATTCCGTAATTTTGGATTAGGCTGTCGCCATTAATCCATAGTTCAGAGCCGTCATCTGTATTGAGATAGAACGTCCAGTTCCCGGTTTCTGGTATGTTGATTAGTCCACTGAATCTTGCGCCCCAGTTATTCTTGAATCTGTCATCCAAACCGGGATATGGATTTCCAGATGAAGAATACGCAAGGGATGACTCCAGACGAGAGTGATCCGGCACTCTATCAATTAAGTCTGGCATTGATGCAGCGTTGAAATTGATTCCTTCATTGTCGAAATATTCCGCGAATATGCCCGGTCTGAGGTAGCCTGAATCCTGTGTACAACTAGCAGAAATTTCTGCTTCAAAAGCACCGTTTCCACCCTGTTTTGTCGAGGTCTGATACGACCAGTTGAAAACATCGCCGGAACTTACTGTAGGCGCTGAAATATTCCAATAACGGGATCCGCTTGACCAGGAGGAGTCCAAAGTATCAAAGCCGCCATTTAGGAGATAATTTTTATTCCAGTTACCGTCATTACTTCCCCAAGATGCATAGCCGATTACGTTGCTAACGTTTGTGACGAATTCAGTTTCTTCATCGAAATATACTGGCAAATTCATGGTGTCATTGAGAGTGGTGTTCGCAACATACAAATCATCATTCCAAAATTTGTATCCTGATCCATTTCTATTTGTGGCCAAATCGAGAACGTGTGTGCCTCTTGCGCCGTAGGAGTTGTTCGCCTTTTCAATCAAATCCAGAGCGGTTTCAACCGTGTATCCAGTCAACCTTGTTACCAAGAAAAACCCATATTCATCTCTAGTGAATTCTTTCATTTGCTTACCTGCAAGCGGGCCATAATTGTGATTACTCCAATAATCGCCCCCAATGTCTGAATCATATGCACCACCAGCTAATGCAATCTCTTGGTCAAAAGACGCTTTGTTATTGCCGCCATTGATTCTCAAAGGCATACCTTTTGTAGTAACCAAATAATTAAGATCATTTCCAGTATAACTAGATAGCATTAACTTGAATGGTTCGAGAAAATACGTATTGAATTGATCTCTGTTGATTGTTTCACCGGTTGGGTTGGATGAATTATCGAAGATGAATACTCTATCTGCGCTGATATTCCTAGCAGTAACGAATGCCCAACCAATCGTTCGGCTGACTTCGGATTTGTTATTGATCAAAACTCCAACGTCCCTGTAGTCAACAGCTGTCGATAGGTTGAATCCTCCGGGAACCGCTGTCGTTCTTAGCGGGCTCTCATTCCAGATGTCTGTTTCGATGCTGAATCCATCGAATATGTGCTCCCTCAATTCTTGTTCCGGATTGGATTGATTCGGTATGTGAATCAGGCTAACCACGAATAGCGCAACTAAAAATAGCGCTTTTCGTGATTGTGACATGTCATCGTGCACGGGATGTCACTCAAAGTCACTTCGCTTGCTAGTACAGGTCGAAATAGGCTATTTTGGCCAAAAATCGTCAATGTGTATATGAAGGACGGCCCCTCCTGCTGGTAACATGGTCGAGTTGTACATGGCCCGAACTTGTCGATGGGGAGTAGTTCGAGTCATTGGTGGCGAGTTACATTTGCAAGAGGCAGATGCTGTTGTTACCCCTGCAAATAATCGTCTTTCCGGAAGAGAGGGTTTAGACGCACAAATTCACAAAGCAGCAGGTGATGAGTTGCGAGAATTTTGCAGAAATGTTAGCATAGAGCAAAGAAAGTTGAATCTACCTCCTTGTCCAGTAACAACCAACGTTGTTTCCGAGCCTTACAACCTCGAAAACAAATTTAAGCACATCATTCACGTAGTTAGCCCAGATTGTCGAAGGCCAAATCAGGATGAATCAAGGCGTGATCTACTTCCACAAGCATATCACAATCTGTTTGAGACGCTTCGCGAAATGAAAGACGTTACTGTGATTGTGGCTCCACCATTATCCATGGGAGTCTTCGCATACCCTCATCGCGAAGGTGCTAGATTGACCCTTGAAACACTACTAGGCATCATGGATGGAGAGGAAGACCCTGGCATAAAGGAGTATAATATCGTAGTAAAAGAAAGGAATTTCATCAACAACATGCGCACAGTGTACAGGGAGTCAGAAGACCAACTCCCTGGTGTCGACACAACAATGGAATGAGGTGTTAGTTTGGTCGACCTGCCAAAAATGGTAGCATCGGCAATAGAGAGTGAACGCTCTGAATTTTCTGTCGCAGTCTTACTTTCAAATAGCTCGATAACAGCAAAAAAAATTCGAGAAGTACTGCCAAAAAAATTACGTTTAGTAACCTTGACATCTTCAGCAAAGGTTAGAGAGAACCTTATAGAACTGGGTTTAGATGTTGAAATTCTTGAGGATTCACTATCTTCACAAGGACTCTCCGTTCTAAACAACCTTCACGACATAGTTCTGCAGGGTTTAGGGGAAGGTAAATTCAACTCTAGTGATAGAATACTCGCAATTATGGCAGAGCCAATGAATGGAATTGTTGTAATCGAAGCAAATTCTCTCGCTTCAAACAAATTGGCGATTATTGCAAACGAGCATGGAGTTGACATTGAAGTTCTAGCAAGAGTGATGGAACTGGCTAGACAGATCGGTGGACGTGGCAGGGAAGGCCATGCAGTCGGAGCATTATTTGCAATTGGTTCTGTACCAAAGTTGCGGAGATATACTACCGCAATCGTGCTGAATCCATTCAAAGGACATTCAGATTCAAAGAAGGATGTTACTGTACAAAATAATCACGAAACGTTAGCAGAATTCGCATGGCTAGATGGAGCCATTCTATTCAATTCAAAGGGGATTGCTAGCGACGCAGGTCGCTACGTCCAAGTTCCATCGGGAATCAATCCAAAATCGGGAGAAGGAGGAAGACATTTGGCTGCAAGGGCAATCAGTCAACTAGCCGACGCAATTGCAATTTGTGTTTCATCTAGTGGAGTAATTACGGTCTATTCCAAGGGAAGAGAAAGATACAGGGTTAGGCTATCCTAATCGCCTCTTCTAGCGATAACTCGCCACATGCAACCCTTCTAGCCAATTCTGTGGAAATTGTCAAATTGCCTGAACTCTGAATCCGAGATTGCCTCTGTATCTCCTTTAGGTCACCATCTGTTGGGTTCAATTCTCTCACAGAATAAATTCGATTACCACCCATCAAGGCGATTCGTGTTGCTGCATGGAGATGCGTTTTCATTCGGGAACCAGAACTTGTTTTGTACTCGTTAACCTGAAGGGTTTCGATTCCTCGCAAAATCAATTGATTGATTATCCTATCACGCAATAGTGGGGCTCCGTCACCTACTTTTACGCACATTCTCTGATGCTTAACCGCTGAGGCAAGACCGGTTATGTGGTCCGCTACGAATTCAATTTGCTCTAATTGAGCACTGCCAACTACGACTCCATCGGCAAGCCATGCGATTCCTGGTCTAGGTCCAGGATCTACTCCGAACACTAACTGTACAGCGGAATCTAGCCCCCTCGACGCTTGAATCGCTCTCTCGACAGCGATTTCAACCGTGTCTTCCGTTGCCGGAATGTGCCCTTCCATTACCTCTTCGGGTGAGGTTAGAAGAATACCATCCCATTCGTCACTTGTTGAGAGCATTATAAAATCGCATTTCCTCCTTTTCAACTCCCTCATCAAATGGAAAGAAAGTCGGAAATCATCGGTCCTAACTGCTATCCTGTGCACATACCTCGCAGCGGTCACTCATGCATGAATTTGACGCGTAATCAGCGATATAATCAAAAGCGATTGACATAGATTCACAAATGTGACAGGTCAATATGAGAGAGAACTGAGGGCGGTTCTAGCAGGTATCCCCAAAGGAGTTGATGCGGTTACTAGGTCATGCGACGCTGTTGCCAAAGCTAGGGCTAGACAAGTCATCGACAGACCATTTCTAGTTGTCAGGGCCGCAGGTTCTGGAATGGAAGGTAGTGGGGATTTACTGGCACTCAGGGGAGATTTGTGTTTCCCAATAGAGGTCAAAACTTCAAAGAAATCAAAATTGTATCTATCAGGTAGAACATGGGATCAATATCAAGCGATGATTTACGAAGGTCAGAGATGTGACTTGATGCCATTGTACGCATTCAGGCTTAAGGGTGTGAGGGGTGATTCTTGGCGAATATTCAGAGTTGAAGTTGGCAAATTAAGCGGCAGGCTTGGTATGCTGACAAGAAGGATTCCTCCTCTTCCTGAAACGAGGAATGGTAAGCCATTCTTAGATTGGGAACAAGGTATGCCACTTCACAAGTTCCTCGCACTAGTATGCAGAACTGAGGGTGCTAATCCAGTAGATTCATTGAGTAAAAGGGCGAAATCAGTTGATTACGAAATCGAGAAGCCAAAAGAAGATTCTCAGATGCGTATCACAGATATGGTGCACCTATGAGGAATACCAAAGCAACTAGAAGAAGCAGAGAACTCAGAGATGAGGCCTTTCGAGTTACGTGTTCTACCCAAAGAGGATGAAGTTTGTACAGCCCAGTCTTCTTTCCGATGTTTCGGATGCCAGTCATTACCCCGTGGACTATATCCTTGAACAAATGTCCACCATCAAATGGTATCATTGGGAATAAATTGGTGAATCCTAGTAGTATGTTTACCCAAATTAACCAGAATAATAGGTTGATCAAGAATAGTAAACCACTCAACCCAATTGTGCTTGCAAGCCAACCATCTCCGGAGTCAAGCATTTCCTCTTGTGCAGGATGGATTGCCACTCCTTGATATTCGAATGGAGTAATCAGAATTTGCAATGTGTTGATTGGGACGCTGATAATGTAACCGAGCGGGCTTGTTTCGAAATCAGGGTGAGCCCAACCAGCAAGTCTGTCTACTCCAGCAGTTCCTCCGGCTAGGTTTTGCACACCTAGGAAAGCATCACCTCGCTCGATATCCATGGAATCTAGCAAGTCTTCTTCATATCCTAATTCCAGATAATATTCGTACTTATCAGTGAGGTTAACCATCAGTGTTTCTTCACTTCCATCACTGTACCTTACGACTTCCATGGGAACGATTTGACCTGCAGAAAGATCCTCCATCAAATCAGCAAAATCACTTGATGTTGAGATTTCAGTTCCGTTGATTGATGTAATTACGTCCCAAGCCTCTAAGCCAGCCTCATCAGCGCCTGAGTCAACAATAATCTGACTTGAATGAACTCCAGGGTCTGCTGCTGAAAATTGCCCAGCTACCTGCCCAAGTAGAACAATTAGAATGAATGCCGCAAATATGTTTGTAGCAGGTCCTGCAGCAAACATCCTCTGCCTTTCCCTGCGTGGCGAGTTTACAATTTCGTTGTACTCGGGTTCGGCGAATGCTCCGAGGGGCAGAGGCCCAGCCATCAATAGTCCGAAATTTCGAACGCGCATTCCGTGGGCGCGTGCTTGTATCCCATGACCAAACTCATGGATTACTAGACAAACAACGAATGCGATAACTCCCCACCCGAGAGGGATAATCGGACTCAATCCCGGAATAGCCACTAATTCCGATACGGGCCTTGCTTCAGCCTGATTTCCGTAGATAACAGCAGAGACTATTGCAAGAATAATTCCAGCTGCTACGAAGAACATTGCACCCCAGCAGACCCATAGCGACAATTCACCGTATGCTCTCCAAAATTTTCGTGGTTTCGATACCTTTTCGAGAGTCTCTTTGCCTTTTCCTGTTCTAACCATCAAGACCATCCCAAAGAAAATACGAGATGCGTTCCACTGGTCTAATTTGCCTGAATTTTCCCAGTGTCTTAGCAATAGATACCATAGCAAAACAGCCAGGAAAACCTCCGTCCACCCGATTTGGATGGATAGAAAACCGCTTGCCATGGTTCTGCCAAACACTGATTACACTTCAACCCGATGTCGCTTAGTTCTTCAACAACATGCACCTAGGAAGCACATGGACGCAGTTGGTCATGAGGTGAGCTCATGGGTTACCGAAGCATTCGGCGAAAAGCCAACAGAGACCTCTGTATGGGCGCAGGAAGATGATTTTGTCCAGGTTTTTGTCCGACTTTCTGACAAGGTTGCAATACTGAGTCTATCTAATGATGAGGGTGAAATTGTTGAAGAAGACTCACTCATCATACGCGAGGGGCAATGGCAGCCAAATTCAATTCAAACCAGAAGAATGCCGGATGGCTTCGTTAGATTCAAGCATCGTACAAAGGAAATATTGCTAGCTCCAGAATTAATCCGTTCTCCTGATTGGGCATCTAGTCTTCTTGAGGGATGGTTAACCGAAATTCGTGGTGAATCGGGAATTCCCAAGACGAGGTCTCAGAGAATATCGACGCTGGTGAGAAGCAGAGATAGAATTGAGAGGATGCTAAATCAAGCAAACCTGAATGAAGTTGCAGATGAGGTTCGGTATGTCGAGTTCAGGCTAGACAGTGCGGATTACAAACTCGCTGGAACCCAATTGAGTCATTCTTCTTCAGAAGAGTAAATCTTTGCGAATACGGCTTCTCTTTCTGCCTCAATTGCTTCAGGCGATCTTCGCAAAATACTGTTTATTGTTGGGTCAATGATCACTGGCAGGAGCAGCACTACAATTACGAACACAATTAGGTAAACAAATGATGCCCCCGGGACTTGACTTACACCTGGAGAATCTCCCCCACTTACCATCAGTTTGACCGTACCCAACCAAGGTATCTCCGCACCGGATATTCCGATTACCCAGTCTTCTTGCACAGGCCTAATCATTCCACTATGTATTGAATTGAGTCCCTGAGCGAATTCGAAAACAGCTTGGTCATCATTGCAGTCGTTGTTGTCTCCCAATGTGATGTATCCCGGGTTCATTGGTGTGTAGTTTTCAACGCTGTACCATACAGAGCCATGCTGCGCAGCTGCCCCGCCACAGGAGTACTTTCCTACTTGCTCACCATCGAAAATCAGGTTGATTTTGTCTACCATTATTTGGTCTGTTCCAGGCACTGTCCAAGAGATGATGCACAAGCCATCCCACAATACTCCGTCATCACACTTACTTTCAGAGTTCGGCGCTGTACTTGCACCGATTTTTATCTCGAAGAGGGCTCTATGGATTATTGGAGTACTCTCACTTTCTCCATTTCTCTCGTAAATTATCACGTCACCTTCCATTCCAAGGGACTCGTACCCATAGTACGGTGAATCTTTGTCAGTTGCTTCGGCGAAACTGATTATTCGGTTATCATTTGGAGAATGGACCAATACCAAATCTCCTGCATCAATTGTTCCGACTTCGCCTCCTGCATCGTGTTGCATAGAATTAGACTCAACTACGACCAGCGGAGGCATTGAGCCTGTGTGAGCCCACATTGCAAGAACGAGCAGCGAAATCATTCCAGCAGCCAAAACCAACTCACGAAGGAGCGTTCTGGTAGGGTCTTGGTCACTCATCGTAAAAACCCAGTAATCAGCGCTTTCTCAATCCCTTCTCTTGAAGGAATGCGTTCCATGCTTCTAGATGTCCGCCGCCTAAGATACGAGCAGCTTCGTCGCCGTCTGGTTTGAGTTTCCGCAACTCAGACATCGAGGTTTTACTCATAATCATGTTGAGTGTATTTGCTCTTGCACTGAGGTTGAGGAATGCAGGTGCTGAAACTGCGAGCCCAATTCCGCCGACGACAATCAACACAATCGCAGCGCCGGTTACATCACCTAGGTATCCTACATTATCTTGCAAAAACATCAATTGAAAGGCTGATAGTGTGGTTAAAAGTGCTGATGCGAAAGTCCCCACACCTGAAATCCTCAGTTGATTACCGTATTGATTATCCCACCAACTCATGCCTCTCGCCAAATTACCCTAGGCTTGTCTTATTATTCGATTTTTGGTATTCAAGAAAAGTGACTGTATGGAGCATTGTTCAAATGGGATGAACCCCCGTGGGCCGCAGGCCCACAAGGCGTAGAGGCGGTTCTCGGATGAAAAAATCACTGTTTCTAACTATTATTTTCTTTACATCATTGATGTCTCCGTTTGCTGCTGCAGACGTTACTGAGACCCAATTCTCTGATGGTTCAACGTCTTACACGCACACATTCACTGGTACTGGAGATGGTTTTGCTGGAAACTTGACGTTCCCATACGGTGCGGAAGTATCTTCTGCAACGTTCGATATTGCAGGTGAACCATCCTCAACAGCTTGGGGTAATATGACAACAAATTCTGACTTTGGTGGAGCAGGAACAGGTACTTGGAGCGGTACTCCACCCGGTTTTGCATACGGAAACAGACAAAATCTTGAGGTCGGTAATGATCAAGTCAAGTTGGTTGGAAATCCAACAGAGGACGTGAATGGGCTGGATAGGTCAACATCAGGAACATCAACTGGTGGCTTCATCAACAACACCGGTGGTTTCGCAGCGAATGGCGATCAAGGCTTCATTGGAACTACAAAATCTCAACCTTCAATCTCTTTGTCAACCTCAACATCCAGTTATCGAGGATTCGTAATTGCGAATGGAGATGAGTACGTTTCCGCTACATACACTAGTACATCTGTATACACAACACCCACTATGAAGCGTTACAACGCAACGACTGGAGCATACATTGGAACAGCTTCTGTTGGAACATGTACTTCATACAGTACTCCACTATACTCGACGTACGATGCGGAGAGTGACGGCAATGGGAACGTTTGGACTGTATCCTACAGTTACAGAATTCTAGTTAAGTGGTCGGTTTCGCAAACCACTGGTGCTTGGAACTGTCTAGGCACATATTCCTATTCCGGAAATTACTACCCAATGGGAGTAGATATTGACGAAGATTCTGGACGTATGTTTTTGTTGATGTACGAGTCGGTTTATCCAAACTATAACCGTTATCTGTACGAAGTCAACCCAAGCAACCCTTCTAGCGTGAATGGTACTTGGCTACTCGGAACACGTGAACAACTCGGTACCTCAAGTACACAATCAAGCGGATTGATTGTTGACTTGCCTAAGATCATAACCAACGAGTACTACAGAAGTTACGGATACCACAACCATTTCACAATGGACGGCATTTTCGTAGAAAGAAATGGCAAGGTCCAAATCGATGGCGGTGGACACTATGGAATGGATCAACTGGGTGATAACACGTTTGGATATCAGTGTCACTATTCATCATACTGCTCTGGAAAGATCAACAAAATCCAGAGGAAAGGAACTGGAGCGGTCTACGATCACAGAACACCGACTTCCACCTCTTCTGTTGTCACTAGCTCTACGACATCTCTGTCAAAGACTGTAACTGAAATCACAGTTTCAGCATTAGTAGGCTACGTGCCATCGAATACCAGCATCGAACTACAAGTTTCGAATGATGGTGGAACTACTTGGATGAGCGGTATATTCAATCAGAAACTGATTTTCTCGACTCCAGGTTCCAGCATAGTATGGAAGGCTTATCTAAACGGAACATCCACTGAAACGCCTGTGCTCGACTTTGTAGCATTGACATATTTTACAAGTTACCAAACCAGCGGATATATCCAACTAAGATCAAATTACTACTCTGGTACAGCTCCTGTCGCAATCACGGCATACTGGAACGCAACAACCCCATCCGGTACAGGATTACAGGTAGAGTTCCAAGATACAAGTACCAAGACTTTCCAATACAGTGGAGAGACAAAAACAGTTTCAATGACTACAGGATACATCTACGTCTACGTCAGATACACCTCCACAGGAGCCAACACACCAGTTTTGGATGACTTGCAGATTGCACTTCATTCCAATGCACCGCAAGGTGTTGGCATCGATGTCGGTGGTGACGGTTCGAACGAATGGACTAGCCAAGGTGTGTTACTGGGTACTACTACACAAGGTGGTACAGCATTCGTTAAGGAATTCAATGATTTGATTCCAGACACTGGAGCTGGTTCGGTATCCATTCCTATTCACGTTACATCTCAATCGGCAGGCATTGTTGTTCTAGAGAGATTCAGTGTTACTTACTCAATAAACACGGTAAATCTTGACATCAACATACCAGAAGGTGAAATTCTTCATGAGAGGACTGAACCATATGAGGTCGTCACAAGACACATTGTTGGAGACGGAGCGAATAATTACATTCAATCCGCAACCCTATCTTTCCTTGCATCTCCATCATCTAGCGCCCCAACTCTCGAGTGGCAAGATGGCGATATCTTCCCATCTCCAAACGACCCGGATGATTGGGTTGAGATTGACCAATCATCTTGGTCAGTATTGAACAATGGTATTCTCGAGATCCATTGGTTGTTTTACGTTACATCTAATTTCCCAGACCAAGAAAATGTCAGATTTGTGACAAGTTGTACAGATACAACTGGCAGTAACGGCTTCTCACCAACTCCTCTATCCAGCACTTCTGGTCTTAGAGTAAACAATTCATTTGGGTTGGGATGGTTGAAAGTTCGAGACAACTTTGGAGAGATAACCTCGGAGGATTTAGAGGATGGAAGTTGGGTCGCCGCAGGAGAGACTCTGCACTTCCAAGGTGCAATGTGGTTTGCAGATTCAACAGACGCGCCAAAGGACAATGCATTCGATGTTAGAATTGCGATGAACGGTTTCGTTGACGCTGCATGGAGAGATACATCCAACATAAATGGGTCATTCTTTATCTCGGTCGATATGCCAGATATTGATGTTGAAAGCGGTCTGACATACGAGATTCAAACTTACAATGAAAGAGATGCCACCAAAGTGCTGGCATCCAATTCAGACTGGATGAGAACATACAAGGTCGATGCAACTCATCCTGAGGCATTGATGACTGCCCCAGAGAATGATGCATATGAGGCCGCAGATGAAGCTCAAGAAATCAGCATCTTACTTTCCGACGCTGTTGGTGACCCTACAGATTTGAGTTTGTACTATTGGGTTGAGGCAGACCATGACGCAAACCGAAATGGAGAAGCAGACCCAAGTGAGTATGCACACAAGGTCGTAACAAACAACACAGAAGCGGATCGTAAGGTTTTCACAACGACAATAGATCATTCTAGAAATCCGAATATGGGTAGGGTTTCCTACTACTGGGATGGTGGTGACAATGCAGGAAATCCACTCCACTACAGTACTGTAATCGACGACCAGGAGTATATTTGGGAAAGCGGTCCTGGCTTCAACGCAGACGATGCAACTTTCAGAACTCGAAAAGACTCCTCGGCAATTTTCACTGGACTTGACTGGGTCGGGCACAATGATGGTGCTCCTATCTTCGCTGGGACTGAACAAACAATCTCTTTAGGACTAATCGATGCTAACACCGTAATTGATTTCGAATACATCGATTTAGTATTCGACTTTGAAGGCCCGGACAGCGAAGTTGACCAGCAAAGGATATCTTACTATGGAGTAACAGACATGTTCGCTAGTAACTCAGATTTTATCTCGCTAGCATCATCATCAAGCATGGTTCAAACCACAAATGAATCTGGAATGCCACTGATATTGATTGATTTCGACTTCACAATGGGTTGGGATTGGCCAGATGAGGAAATATCTGACCTAGCCTTGGAATACAAGGAAAGAGGCTCTGAGTTCCCAACAAGACACATCATTTCAGAGCATACATTCACGGTAGAAAACGACTTGGTATTGGATGCTTCAACATTCTTGGTTGAAGATATTAGCGAGCCAAGGACAGGACTTGTTGCCGATGGAAGCAGAGTAAGAAACGATGACAGACTAGAATTTACAGGACGTGTTGTATACGAAGGAAGCAATGTTCCAGCGCCAAATGATGCATCTATTGTAATCGAGGTATTCGACGGTCAGAGCATATGGTCAGATGGTTCACTATCCGATTTGGGAGAGTACTCCGTTGAAGTTCCATTGTCACATGCAGAATCATTGCGTTCCTCGCCTACTCGTACATGTCTGATTTCGATTGGTGGAATTCCGGGAACGGGCGAAGACATGACCGGACAAACCGTTTCTACTACTCTCAGAGTTGTTGTTGACGACACAGCACCTAGAGTTGTAAGCAGGGTAGCTCCACTCAATGTCATCGACATTTCAGAGACAACTGACCTAACAAAGGTCCCTGTAGAATTCTTTGGTACAGAAGACGCCGATATGACCGGCTCGCAGCAAACCGTACACTGGGTCATGCGTGACTCCAGTAGAACTCTAACATTAGGCGCAGGAAAATCCATTCTTGGAATGCAGCAGGACGGACAGAGTGTGATTTGGACAGGCACTGTGGATTTAACAGACGATGGAAGAATCACCCCTCGCGAAGGAGATTGGGTTGGATTCTATCTTACTGGATATGACTCTGCAGGAAATGAATTCCCAGTTGTTTCGAACTCTGAGGCAAGCCCAATCGCAGAGATTGCTGCAGATGATACAGACTTTGAGAGGCAATGGGTAAGGCTAGGTGCAGTAGGACCACAATTGAAGATTGGCTCAGTCCAATTATCTGATGACCACGTCGCACCAGGACAAGAAATTGAAATTACAGCGGACGTTTTGAACGTTGGAGGAGAAACCAACTTCCAGTTCAAGGTTGCATTCTATGCTGGGGATGCAATAGTGCCGTTCGACTCTGTCACATTGAATAACATCGATGCAAACCAAAAGATTCCAGTTTCAGTCAAGTGGAATGCCAAGGAAGGAATAGAACGAATCAGAGTAGTTGTTGACCCTGATGATGTCATTGTAGAGGTTAATGATGATGACAATACGGCTGAGCACAAAGTCGAGATTGTTTACGTTTCTTACATGGGTTGGTTTGACTCAATTAGAGAGCAACCTCTGATTTGGCTATTCTCTATCCTATCGATAATCGTCTTAGTTGCTATCGGAATCACAGCAAATAGAACTGCCATCTCTCACGGTGACGAATCTCTCTTCAACGAAGAGTGGGAAGAAGAGGAAGATTGGGAAGAGGATGACGACGAAGAATACGAAGATGATGACGACGATTACGACGAGGATTACTGAACCTCAAATCGTTGCACTCTTGAACCAGTGACTTCGCCCCACAAGCATGGCCGAAGGTGTCTTCTCTAAACTCGATGCGAGTTTGCAGAAGGCTCTTGACGAGCGTGGATGGACTCCAACACCAGTACAGCAGGTCACCCAGGATGAGATATCTGCGGGTGGAGATAGGCTAATCGTTGCCCCGACTGGTTCTGGAAAAACCATGGCTGCGATGTTACCACTTCTAGACCGCAGCCTCAAAAATGGATGGCAAGGGATGTCAATACTCTACATTACACCATTGCGGGCACTGAATCGTGACGTGGACAGAAGACTAGAGGAAATCACCAATGCAGTTGGGATGCGTTTGGGTCTTAGACACGGTGACACTACCCAATCAGAGAGGAGTAAGCAAGTAAGAAATCCTCCAAACGTAATGATTACTACACCTGAGACATTTCAGTTAATGTTCACTGGCTCCAAACTCAGGGAATTGTTGAAGTCAGTACAAGCGGTAGTAATTGATGAGTTGCACGAAATCGCTGACGGTGAAAGAGGATGGCAACTTTCAGTTGGATTATCCCGCCTTGAGTCATTTATTGGAAGAAAGGTTCAGAAAATCGGCTTATCTGCAACTATCGGTAATCCTGAGCAAGTTGCAAAATGGTTATCCAGAGATGCTGAAGCGATTAACGCAATAGCACCACGCTCAACTGAATTATCAGTTGATGCAATTATTCAGATGCCGGAAGATGAAGTTGGGTCACTTGAATTGGCGATTTCTCCGCGAGCTCACGCTACCTTGCGTGGCCTTGCAGACATCATATCAGAGAACAACCCGTGCCTTGTGTTCGTCAACTCAAGAAATAGTGCGGAGACAGTTTCACAACGCCTCACAGCCATAGCACCAGATCTCTCGATAGGAGTTCATCACGGTTCGCTTGCAAAGGAAACCCGAACCAAGATGGAGAATGACCTAAGGGAAGGGAATTTGCAAGGGTTGGTATGTACTTCCAGTCTTGAACTAGGAATTGATGTTGGTAGCGTTGGCCACATAGTACAGATTCGTTCCCCACGCTCAGTAGACCGAATGCTGCAAAGGGTTGGAAGAGCAGATCACAGGCTTGGAGGAATTGGTCGCGGTAATTTACTCTCTTGGGAAAGCGATGACCTCTTCGAATCAGCAGTAATAGCGAGAAAAGCCATTGCAGGAGAGATAGAGCCGGTAGAATGGAGAAATAGACCGCTATCGGTTGCCGCAAACCAGATTGTGATGATGGTTCATAGCCATGGAGCATTACCGATTGATGATATAACTGACGCGATTGCCGGTGCATGTCAATTCGAGGATTGGTCTCGCAATGATACGATTGCGATAGGTAAAATCCTTGCAGATAGATGGGTTATTCGATGTGAAGATGAACCGAGTTCAATCCCATGGTACAGATGGCCTCATGATGTTTGGAAAGAATTGCAGAATTCTAGCAAAAAAGAGTTGCCTGAACAACCTAAACTTGCATACGACGAAGAGCCCACTGAGGACATTTCAAGACTAAAATTCGAAGTTCCAAAAAAATACGAAAAGGGTTGGCTCAGCCGTTCGGGAAGAACAAGAGAATGGGTTTCAAAACACCTCTCAATGATTCCAGATAAACAATCATACAGAGTAAGGGATGCTGTAACTCGTCAACCGCTTGGTAACGTTGATGAGGCATTCGTCTTGTCTCTAAATGACGGTGGCGAGGATCAAGACGGTAGTCAGAGAAGATTCGTAATGGCGGGTCGTACATGGATTGTAGTAGATGCCGATCCAGAACAGAGCGAATTGCTCGTAGCGCCAGTTTCAGACCAAGGACATGCTCCACAGTGGGTCGGGGAGTTGCCACCAACTCCTGCTGATATTGCGAGAGAAGCAGGGCGTTTACGCAGGCTTTTTGCAATCGATTTGGGTCTCATGGAGGATGAAGCTGTAAGCCAACTAGACCCAGCAGAGTTGTTGAAAGGAAGTTCAAAATTAGATGATTACCCGCTTAACGGGGAGGCAAAAGGAATGCTAGCAGACATAATTAGCAGTCATTTCTCTTCGGCACAAATGATTCCAAGCGAGCGACTAATTACTATCGAAGATAGAAGTGATGCAATTGTGATTAATTCCTGTCAAGGTAATCGAATCAATGAGGCACTGGGACACTATCTGTTAGCCATGGCTAGCACACGCTCTGGCAAATGGGGTAGACTGATTGTAGAGCCATGTAGAATCTCACTTCAAGTGGGTGGTGTGACTCCTCGAGAGATTATTGAATGGTTATGCGAAACACCTCCAGAGGCTTTGGAAGGCGTCCTTTCTGTAACGCTTCCCAACTCACGCGAGGTAAGATGGAGATTCGCTCAAATTGCCAAAATATTCGGAATTTTACGCCATGGAGTAGACCCAAGAAAAATCAACATCCAGGCCCTGCTGAAGAAATATCGAGGAACACCTGTTATGGTGGAGGTACTCTCAAAATTATTCCATGAAAGGATGGATGTAAACGGTGCCAGCGATGTAATGCGAGCGATTCAATCTGGATTAATCGGCTTGGAGGTTACGGCTATGGGTCCGTTGGGAATTTCAAGCAAGTCTGAGAAGGATTTGCTTCTTCCAAACTTTGACAATCAACAAGTGCGAGCCAGATTAGAAGGCAGACTGATGAATGAAAGGGCGGTTTTGTGTTGTCTAAGATGTCAATCAATCCGTAGATTTAGGGTTGCTAGATATCCTGAAATTTCTGATGCTAAAGTATGTCTCAAATGCAAGGGACAAATGCTGGCATGTGCGAGAGAAGGTCTCGAAAAACAGTTGATTGAATGGGTCAAATCCGATGAAGAGAAAACAAGAGACCGCATGATGAAAAATGCACAAGCGGTTGCCAACCGTGGCATGGATGCTATTCTTGCACTAATGGGCAGAGGTGTAGGAGAAGCGACTTGTCAGCGCCTGATGCGTAAGGTGCAGAGAGGCGACAAAGACGCTCTATTGGAAGCAATCCATTATGCTGAGATAGAATATGCAAGAACCAGAAGATTCTGGGGTTAATCTTCCTCGATTTCCATGAGATTTACTCTTTCTACGGCTTCTACAACGTCACCTTCTTCCCACCAATCCACTGCGATAAAGGTCGGTCGCTTGCCGTGTAAATCGATACACTCAATCGCTCTCTCAATCATGAAATCAACGTCATTTGCCTCTCCAGCTCTGTTTGGGTCTGAAAGTCCAGCTTGATTTTTCAACCAGTTATTCATGTGGAATACCGGTTGATTTACGTCCCCTCTAAGTTTCTCGCAATTCATTGATGATGTATCATCATCTGCGTAGTTTGTAGTCCAACTATGGGTGAGGAAATCATGGAAATATGGATGGCTGGAATCAGCAGATTGCTCCCAAAATACGACTAACCTTTTGTCCATGTTTATCATTTCAATTAGCGTAGGCCATTCCGTATTCATTTCATGAATGTACATCATATCTGATAGACCAACATCATCGAATATTTCTTTGAGGTGATCGGGTTCTACATAGTTCTCAATCAAAAGAGTGACGATATCTCTTTCCTCGCTGTTCATTTCCGATTCCAAACTGTTTAGCCAATTCCACGGATCCACCGCTCCGTACGTGCAAGGAGAGAAGCCTCTGTCTGAGTCTCCATGACAAAATCTGACATTAGAAGCGCTTTGATCTGCTGTTGTCAAATAATGAGTATCGAGCATGAAGGCTCTCATTCCAGCGTTCCATTGGGCTTGAAAACCAGTTCTATGATTGCTGGCTGGATAGTAGATATTGTCTTCATGAGTAGAATAGGAGTTGTGAGTTTCAGGGAAAGTCACATTGTCGTAAGTCCTGTGACATAGAATCACCAACCCATTGCAAGGAATAGTTTCCATAAATTCGCAAGAACCGTCGTCCTCAGTCGCATTGGAATCATAGTTCATAGCAGATTCATCAGTACAACCTAGAACGGGCTCTGGCTCTGGTTCAGGTTCTTCATATTCGCATGAACCATCGTCTTCAGTAGCTTGAGAATCGTAATTTTCAGCCTCTGAATCAGTGCAGCCAATTATCGGTTCTGTTATCTCTGAATTCTCTTCAGAATCACCTTCATTCACATCGTCTAGGAAGGTACAACCCGGTATGAGGAGCAAAACTACGGCCATTAACACCCGCATGTTCTGCATGTGCGGAAGAGAATGCTTGACGATTTCAAACCACCGACTAAAATCGTGGGTCTTTGGGCCCATCTGTCCTTTGGATGTTAACTCCGTGGCTCTCAAGATATCCGATTCCATTTTCTCCACCGAAACCACCATCCACGATTACAACCTTTCCAATTCCAGCGTGGTGGATTAATTTGGCACACATCATGCATGGCTCTCCTGTGACTAGTAGCCATGCATCTTTGGTAGGGACGCCATTAGCAGCAGCATTGCATATTAGGTTCATTTCAGCGTGATGGCATCCGATTTCGACCCTTGTCCCGGATTTGACATTCATTGTGTCTCTCAGGCATTCGTCACCGCCACACAGATCTCCTCCTCCACGGGGTCCTCCATTGTAGCCGTCCATCAAGACAACGTTTCTATTTGGGTCAACAAGCAATGCTCCGAACTTGCGCCTTGGACAGTTGCTCGCTTTCGCAAGGGCAAGACATTGTTCGATTCTAATTTCCAGATGCTTGTCCTTCATCAGTTAGGCCAACCCGCTCCCATTCATCAAAGTATGTCGGCATTTTCACCAAGGTACTCTAGGATATTTCCGCATAGATATAGGGAACCAATTACCAAAATGAGGTCCACATCTTCACTGAATGATTGTAATGCTTTGACTGGGTCAGAGATATGCTCCAACCCCGTTATTGGCTCTTTTACTCCGGGGTAGCGACCGTTTTGTGGTTCAGTTGTGATGATTTCAAGCGGTGGATTATTCAATATCAAATCGTAAAGCGGTTGTAGGAAATCAGACATGTGCTGTTGAGGTGAGCAACCAAATAGTAAAGACCACCTTTTTGGCAAAACAGAGGCAATCTCGGGCACCACTCTTTCCATCCCGCTTGGGTTGTGTGCAGCTTCGAGAAGGTAATTTTGTTTGCCGGAGATGTATTGCATTCTCGCTGGCCATCTAATTGGCCTTCTGACAAAGGAATAACCTATCATTGAACAAAGCATCTCTGC
>JAYYDR010000119.1:0-3301 GCA_036160735.1 Thermoplasmatota archaeon | reverse complement strand
AAGAAAAATACTGGTTCTTCTGGAATCGGATTGCCCAGTTCAGTTGCGTGTTTCGGGTAAGTCCTAATCGCACACCACACGTCCATGATACTCCGAAGTGTGCTAGGCTCATCAAACCGAAGGGTCAAACCTGTGAATCCTTACGCAAGGTCATGGCGAAGGATTGGCAAATCAAGAAGCGTAGGCCTGTGCGACGAAAGCACATCGCGCCTTTGCTGAAAGATTTGGAAGAAGCTCTTGGTATCGATTTAGCAGTAGATGGTGCCTTCCTAGAAATGGCTGATTATGGCCCATGGAAGATGGTCCTTGTTGACAGAGTACCGCTCGCAGTTGAATTGATGAGTCCTGATGATGAAAGAGTGGTTTTCCTCACACTGCGAGGATTCCTTTCCCACCAATGTGAAAAGCGGTACGTGGAAGTTGACCACGGAGCGATTCCGTTCCTGATGAAAGGCGCCGATTGCATGGTGGCTGGGATACATGGAGCTGATGAAACGATCACTGAGGGCGACCTTGTTTGGGTCAGAGACCAACAACACAAGCGACCTCTTGCAATCGGCTGGGCAATGAAAGATGGAAACAGTTTGGTCAAAGAGTTAAAATGGACGGGACTAAAGAATATTCATTGGGTTAGTGACGAGTTATGGGAGATGGAATTATGAATTCAAAATCCGTTATCTGCATTCTACTTAGCATCGCACTGCTAAACGTTGCAAGCGCTGCGGGAGAAGGTGGAGTAAACGTTGAACCGAACGTTGATGAGACCATCTTTAGCGAAATCACGCATACTGAAACTACCACTGACCTCGGAGATTGGGAAATTATCCTAACCCTATCTGACGATGCAATCAGCAATAACACAACCTTCGAATTGACTACTCAAATGTGTACCAATGAAGGGATTTGCTTGTCGCCCACAGTTGCAGAGGTATCTACGGCAGACGGTAAGATATTCACGTCCACTGTAACAACAATCGAAGACCACTCATATGTTAACTGGAGAGTCAAAGCAACTTACCCTGATGATAATAACTCAACAGAAAAGTTCCCCTCTAAAGGATTCTACAAAACATGGTCAGACTGTTGGTATAACGACGGAGAGTGGGGTGGAGACAACTGTCCCGATGACAAATCCAGTGATGAGTCGTTCCTACCTGCATTGGGACTATTTTCAACAGTGATTGCTGTAATGATTGCAGGCGCTACTCGCTCTGAATGAATTCAACCAAGCGTTCGATAAACCGGCGTTGCTCTGGTCCGAAATCTGTAATCGTTACTTCCACGCCTATTTCAGTAAGTTCTCCATTTAGGAAGCCTCTTCTGTGAATGTCCGAATTCACAAGTGGCAAATTAACCGCCTCCAACTTGAACTGCACTCCGTGCTCTACTGCTGTAACTTTCATCCCATCACAAATGGACTGAGATACTAAACGAAGCAATTCCTCAGGAGATTCTCCACCCCCATAGGCAGAAAGGAAACCCAAGTCTGTTTCGTTTTGTTCGATTAGGTGGTCTAGTCCTCTTCCACTCAAAATTTTCACCTCAAAGTGGAGATTGAGCCAGGTTCCATCCAACCAACTGTCCGGTTCTAGCATCCATTGCTAGTGAGAGCGTATTCTCCCACTGCATGCCATTAATGTTTGAATTCCATGTTCTGGTAATGTCCAATGTTGTGGCTCCAGCATCACCAACTTCAATCACACTAAGCCAATCTGTGAAATCACTGTCAGGAGTAACAACAAGAATTCCAACCCTGGTTTCGGGGTGGTATCCGCCGCTGCTTGTAAACAGGCCATCCGGTCCGCTCAGTGCAGGATATCTCGTTTGGTCTGTCAAATCCTCTTCCATCATCTTGATGTTAAGAACGGCTGGAATATCACTACGGCTGTGCGCCACAGTCTCATCATTTCCACCGTGGGCAATATAGGTACAATTCTCGCCTGATGCATCGCCCTTTACTTCTAATTCAACCCAGCCAGAATTTGGATCGGAGCTCACCCAAGATAGATTCCAGATTGTAATGCCCGATTGGCTTCTGTCATCTCTCGCCCTCCAGATGTATCCATCATCATTGAGTGCAGCATTTGCTGCGACCGCTTCTGAAACGTGCCCATTTGACAAGCATTGTACTGCATCCTCGAGAGACTCGGAGCGGAGAGTGGAATTATCTGGCATATGTAAATCATAATCTCCCCAATCGATTAATTCCTCAGAAGTTGGAACATAAGCTCCTGCGTTAGGGACTGAAGAATAACTACGGCCCAAATCGAGTAGTTTGCTTCCTCGTGTCAAGGAATTCATTGACATCTCAAGAGTCATGCTGATTTTTCCATCAGGGAGTACGACATCTGCAAGCCTTTCAGATATTGTTCCACACGCAGATTTATCTCCTTCATTTCCTGAAATGTACACGTCGACATTTTGCCTTACCGCCCACGGAGATTCTTCGCTTAGCCACATCGTTATCCTTGCGTGGCCAAAGCAATTATCGCGGATTTGATTGTTCTCAAGTGAGACCTTCCACAACTCTTCTCCATCAACTTCGTCAGGACCTAATACGTTCCAATCCCAGCCGAGTTTTGTGCCGCTAGCACCTGTTTCGATTAATTGAGTACCCATCATTTCACGTATTTCAACAGGTGAAATTACCACCGCTACTCCAGGTGCAACATCTTCCAGTAGTCCTAAAATTCCACCGAGACCATTTGATACCGTTTTGCCCTGGGTGTAATCCTCGCCAAGGGTAAGTTTCCAATCAGCCTCAGTTGCAATAACATCTCTCTCCGAGATTTCTGTCCACGATTTGGTATCGAACTCGAGGTTTCCTCCAACCGAATAAATCGACGAACCAGATTGACATTCATCGGGCTGGAGTGGTTTAGGGTTGTAACTCTTTAGAGCAATTTGGTCGAAATTACGAGTTTGCACCTTCTCGACTGTTAGCCAATCCAGACCGTAAGCACCTTTTGCCCGCACTACGCCCCTTAGTGAATCATCTGCTTCAAAATCAAGTTCGCTAGATGTGCCCTCTGTTACCGATGTTGTTCCAATTCCAGAGAACGTCATAAGTAGGCGACATGACTTATTCAACTGATCGACGTCGACGTTCTCTCTAATCAATTCTACGTATTCTCCAGTGACCTCCAATTCACCATTTAGAAGGGTGTATTCCATCGAATCTCCGTATCGTAAATCATCTGCTGTGAACGGTTTTAATTGATTATTGACATACCAATACCATCCCGCGGATGCTATCAGAATTGTAAGTAAGACCGCCGCAACTTTTGGGTTTTTTATTTGG
>JAYYDR010000118.1:0-4801 GCA_036160735.1 Thermoplasmatota archaeon | reverse complement strand
AGCATCAGGGCCTACGTGCTCTCTAAACAAATCGTGCCAGCCGTCATTCAGTAAATCAGTGAACCAGTCTCTCTCATGTGGAAGGAATCCACTTGATTTTGCGTTTCCTTTTGCATTCCAAATGTCGTTTTCAGTATGTGCTATGTTGAGGTCTCCAGCTACGATTACTGGTTTATTTGAATCAAACATTGGTTTGATAAAATCCCTCCACTGTGCCATCCAGTCTTCCTTGTATCTCTGTCTTTCTTCTTTGGAAGAACCGCTTGGAAGATAGGTATTGACTAGAGTGACATTACCATGCTGGGTTACGAGTACTCTGCCCTCTGAATCTTCAGGGTCAAGGCTGCCCTTCATGCCTCTGCCTATCTCCTTCATTTCCACTCGGGAAATGGTGGAGACTCCGGAATATCCTTTCTTTTCTGCAGGATGTAAAATCATCTCGCTATTAGCCGGAGGTGCCCATTTAGGTGGCAATTGCTCGGGCAAACAGCGCACTTCTTGAAGCATCCAAATGTCCGCATCAATCTTCTCAACAAATTTGTCGAATCCCTTACGGATTGCCGCCCGAATCCCGTTGACGTTCCAAGTGACTATTCGCATAGTGGGACTTTGTTCTAGACGGTGCTTCAAATCATCCCATCAGAAAGAAGCCCTCTAGAATCTGTGAGAGTAATGGAATTGTTCTCGCGCCTAGTGATAATGTGAGACCTCCAACCTGATACTCTCTCGTCTAGCAAATCCTCGATTTTTGACACTCCGCCAGATAGAGCGATGCATGAGAAGTGGCTCATTCCGGGGGCCTTTACAGAATGAATCGCTGCCAAATCAAGAATTGCCACATCATCCTTTACCAACCCGTGGAGTCCCTTCAACGGACGATTGTCCAACACCACATCCAAAGTTGAGACCTTTACTGGCTCGCCAACTGGCTCACCAGTACACATTTTTACAACGTCTGCTTCGATTTTTACGCCCTTTGAGGTAATCACCCCGCCCTCATATGAATCCGTGATTTTCACTCCTGTCTGAATCGGAATTCCAACCTCTTCTAGTGTTGAGGCAAGCCTGCCAACAAGTCCAGACCAGCCTTCACCAACAACGCATAATTTGCCCTTAATGAGTGCGTTTCGCCTTTCTGGTATATCCTGGCCCCAGCCAGAAATCAAACGAATTGCATCTTCTCTAACCTTGTCTTTACCCATTTTCACATTGAGTAATTCCTTCGGGTCATTAATCGGATAAAGCGCTCCATGACCCACTACGAAGATTTTGCTTGGACGAACCGGTCTGAGTGACGGTTTTACCTTACTCACTTTCTTGACCATGCTGTGTAATTCTCCGCCTTTCAGAAGAAGATGTGGCCCATGCTCTAATTGGTGCCCAAAGGACTCTTGGCTCGTTCCTCTACCGCCTATTCGCTTTCTTTTTTCAACGACGAAGACCTGGTTTTTTGCGATATGTTCTCGCGCCGCAGTAACGAGTCCGTGTAAGCCCGCGCCCACAACCAAGACCCGCTTCATGACCACCCCAGAGGGTGCATAACCATCAAATCCTCGCACCCTTAGGGGAAATTATGCCCGACAATGCACCACCCCCTCATGATAGGGGCAAGCAATTGTGGGATGCTTCAGAAGGTCCAAGCCGAATGCTGATTTCAAGCATCGACAGATGGACCAGTGCTTTACTTGCAGATGATGGTATTGACATGCCTTTCATGGGCGGTAGCGAAAACGTTGAAGCTACAATTATTGCAAAAGATAGTGGAATTTTAGCAGGTTGTGCTGCTGTAGACCACATGCTGCAAATTTGGGCTGGCGGCTTACAAATATCCTGGAGTCATGGCGAGGGAAGAAGCATTTCTTCTGGAGATGAGATCGCTACAATTCGTGGCGATAAGGATGCCATACTAGGTATGGAGAGAACCATTCTAAACATCCTAGGGCAATTATCAGGTATAGCAACTGAAGCAAAAAAGTGGTCATCTATCGCTCCCAAACAAATTGCATGCACAAGGAAAACGATTTGGGGGCTCCTGGACAAGTGGGCAGTCCACCTTGGTGGAGGTTTGACTCACAGGCTTTCAAAACAAGATGCTAAAATGATTAAGGAAAACGACCTTGCTGTAATGTATCCTGAACTTGACAGTAACGGAGCAAGGATTTCCAAGTACTTGTCCGAAGTTAACCCTAGCGAATGCGGAGCATTTCTTGAGGTAGAAGTTCGAGAAGAAAAAGAAGCGATAATGGCAGCCTTTACGTGGTCTGAAAGGAGAATGATTGACGGCCATGACAGGCTTGTGATTATGCTTGATAATTTTACTCCCGAGAGATGCAAAGCCGTAGCTGACGAATTGACTGAAATGAGCCTAAGAGAGCACGTTGTCTTAGAGGCGAGTGGAGGTATCGTTTTGGATAGTCTCGAGGATTGGAGAGAGTGTGGCCTCGACGTACTTTCGACGAGTACGATTAATCGTGGCACTAGCCCTCTCGATTTGTCTATGCTAATGAATGAAAACTGAGGTATTTGTATGAATGAAGATGAAAACATCGTCGACCCTAGTCACCCAAGATATGAATCTTTGATGCTTAGAAAGAAAGTTGCAGATGCTGGAGTAAAAGGCATGCTAGCAGATTCGGCTATGATTGCCCATGGTAGAGGAGAAGCATTCGATTATTTGCTTGGAGAGCAAACTATTCCTTCCGCATTGGAAGCTACAAAGGAAGCTGCTGCAAGATTAACCCGTGCAAGAAAGCCTATTCTTTCTCTAAACGGGAATGCTATCGCACTAGCAGGACAAGACTTCTTGACCATTGCTAGCCAATTGGATTGCCCAATTGAGATCAATATTTTCTACAGAACGCCTGAGAGAATGGGGGCTCTTCTTGGCCATCTCAAGATGTTGAATACAAAATTAGGACTCGATGTCGAAATTTTAGGCGGAATCCCTGATGCAAGAATCCCTGGCCTAGAGGGCCCTAGAGGAGCTTGTCAGAGCAATGGAATCTTCGAGGCTGATACAATACTAGTTCCCCTGGAAGACGGAGATAGGTGTGAAGCATTGGTTGCAATGGGTAAGGAAGTTCTAGTCATTGACTTGAACCCACTTTCCCGCTCCTCGAGAAGAGGTACTGTCGGTATTGTCGACGAAGTAACAAGGGTTACAAAGAATCTAATTCAATTGATTCCGCAAAGACCAGAGCCTACGGAATGGAATAACAATCAGGCTCTGCAATCAGCGCTGAACCACATCACTTCTACAATGGCAACTAGATTTCAGTGAAATCAAAGTTCGCTCAATTTAGAAGACAGAATGCTGCTGATTGATTCACCGACTTGGCTGCATGTAGCAGTTCCACCTAGGTCGTACGTCAGTGATTTACCATCTCTCAAATGTTCTGCAACACTTTCGTCAATCAGGTTTGCAATGTTGACTAACTCTTCCTCGCCGTTCTTTCTACCTAACCAATCCAGCATCATCTGAATTGAGTTAATACTCGCAATCGGATTTACCTTGTTTTGACCTGCGTGCTTTGGAGCACTGCCGTGTACAGGTTCGAAGAATGCATGGTGATCTCCTACGTTTCCGGAGGCTGCCATTCCCATTCCACCTTGTAGTACTGCACCCAAGTCGGTTGCGATATCTCCAAACATGTTTGAAAGAACAACCACGTCGTAATATTCAGGAGTCCTTGTCAGCCATTGCATGAACGCGTCAATGTACCCATGGTCTGTTCCGATATTAGGGTAAGAAAGTGCTACTTCATCGAATACTCTTCGGAAAAGTTGGCATCCTCTAGTCACGTTGCTCTTATCGATGCAAGATACGCGCTTCTCTCCATCTGTAGGAGCTCCGTTGCGTGTTGTAGCGATATCGAATCCCATCTTTACCAAGCGTTCAGTACCTTTGAATGAAATTGGTCTTGGGTCATATGCAACCTCGCCTTCAAGACCCGGAAATGTCATTTCAGGAGGAATGTATTCCTCTCTTCCAAGTGCTCTGTCTGCGCTTCTCCTCAGAAGTGCGTGATAGAGCCCTTCGGTATTTTCTCTAAGAACTGTCATGTCAACCATACCAGGCTCCCAAATCTGTGTGAACTTGCCGTGTACTTTGTGCGGTACACCTTCGTAAAGTTTGATTGGCCTAACGTTCGCATACAAATCAAGCCCCGCTCTCATTCCCAAGATAACTGAGCCTCCGGCGAGATCGCCGTTTGGGAGTCTAGCGCCAGGATAGCCAATTGCACCAAGGAATATTGCGTCTGCTTCATCTCTGCAGAATTCAAAAGATCCTTCAGCCCATTCTTCGCCAGTTTCCTTGTAATGCTGACCGCCACATGGGATTTTCACTAGTTCGAAGCCATGGTTTGTGTGTGCCTGAACAGTGTCCAGTATCCGCATCGCTTCAATTGCTACTTCTCTGCCAGTTCCATCCCCGGGCAAGATTGCGATGCGGTGGTCGCTCATACCCCCGGCAAAAGGCGCACCTACATGAACGCGCCCCCATGGTTTTGGAGAGTTGCTTGAGGGTGATGTCCACTGGAATGGTTGACGCGCGTCAACAAGCGCGCAGTGTTGCAATGTTGCATTAGAATAGTACCTCTATGCTCGGAGTGTACCTTTATGGAGTGCCACTACACAGAGGTATAGCATGGCTGAGGATGGTCGCGATAAATCCGAAGAAAAGGTTCGGATTGATCAACTACCTTCTGCTGTAAAACGGTTGGTCGACGCCATGATTGGTATTGACCCGAATTTTAAGATTGAAGATTGGTTAACAAAAAAAGCCAATGAAGATTTAGCA
>JAYYDR010000117.1:0-11935 GCA_036160735.1 Thermoplasmatota archaeon | reverse complement strand
AAGAAGCATGGAAATATCCCATTGTGATCATTCCTTCTTGGTCATGACCATGTAAACAAGAAGAAGCATAACCACTATACCCAAACCGATTGGTAGCAACCAATCACTTACCACTATCTCAGACTCTGATTCATCATTGGTATTAGTCGCAGGAACTAACTCGATTTCTTTGGTTTCTACATTTGACCAAACCTGAGCATTACCATCCCATACTTTGACCTCGACCTCAAAGGTTCCAACCTGATTTGTATTTGACGTAGTTAGACACGTCAATAGCACAGCACCAGTACACTCGGTATTCTGCTCAATCGAGTTATTTGCAAACTTGACAGAATATATCAAGCCTTCATCCCCATCATTGTCAGATATCGTCCACAGTACAGAAAGGACGTTACCCGAATAATCCAATGAAGAGATACTGACAGTTGGTAAATCAGCCACAGGTATGATGTTGACATTGAGGATTGCAGTGGTCGAATTAAATCCATCACTAACCGCCACGGTATATGTTGCAGAGCCATGCATATTAGGTGAAGGCACGAGAAGTAATTCATCACCGTTCAGTGAATAGCCCAGCAGTTCTGACTCTCCAGTGAGGGTGAATGTCAGCATATCATCATCGACATTGATTGTATAATTTTCCAGGTTTATCGATTTCGATGAATCCTCATCAATATCAACAGTGAAAGAGGTAGATGAAAATTCAATTGGGTCATCAACAGCCTCGACGTTTATTGGCACGACGACTTGAATGGGCTCTGTAACACCGTCCGACACATGTAACTCAATCAATTCAGCACCATTCCAGTGCGTCTGCGGGTCGATTAGGACAGTTGAGGAGGTCGATGTAATTCGAATCCCTAGATATTCACGAGCCGCAACTACAACCAATTCATCTCCCTCAGGGTCACTCACGTAATCTGAGAGATCCACCACAATGCTTGGTCCGTCCTCAATAGTCGTCTGCTGTGGCACTGTTTCGTATTGTGAGACAGGGTCGTTCACAGGAAGTACTGTGATGTTTGCAACAATGTCAACCATTTCGTCACTTGTCATCAATGTGATATTAATTTGTGACATGCCGTCCCATTCTTGGTCAGCAATATGAGAAATTGTAATTTCATCAACCTGATTCAAAACTTCGAGCTTTGTTGAATTCTGTCCGAACAGTTCAGCGGATTGGAATTGAATCTCCTCACCATCTGGATCTGTAGCAAAAATATCAGCATCAATGGTAACTGAGCCATGTTGGTCAAGAATTATTTCAGGTATTGGCTCTGAAATTTGCATTGGAATACCTACCCGGTTGACGAATATGTCCAGCCAATCAGAAAAAGAGTGGTCCTCTATTCTTAATTCAATTAACGATGGACCTGGCAAAAGAGAAGTCCCATTCAAGTCACAAGATGCAACATCATTTTGCAGTTCACCGAGGACAATTTCACCATCAGGTAACATGCATGAAACATTCCCAAACGCAGTGCTTCCATCACGCATAGTCACATTTGCAGAAATAGTGAATGATTGATACAACATAACAGATGGTAGGCTAGAAGTGATATTCTCCATTTTGTACAGCCTTGAGCGGTTCATGTCCTCGTCGATGTAAGCATCTGAATCAGATGACACAGTCTTATCCTCTCTGTTGAATGCTACTTGGTATGCTGAATCATCTCCTTTTAGGGAGAGATTCAGATATGGCAATATATGCTTCATTGCATGACTCTGTTGACCATCTCTACCCATTGTAGAATCACCATCTGCAAATCGCTCGAAGAAGGTGTCAGTAGTCTGATATCCAATGTGGTTTGCGCCTCTTGGGTACATGACTTGCCATGCGCCTGGCCATGAATTTAGGTAAGGAATGACGTTCTCACTCGCAGGAGCAATGTCATCGGTAGTCCCAGTCAAAAACAACGCTATTGAGGGACGAGAAAGGATGACAGATTCAGAATGTTCACTCTGTGAGCCATCTAATCCAAGTCCAAACAGACCGTCGATTTGGAAATCTGTGCTCTTAACGACCTCTGCTGCGTAGTGAGCACCTGTTCCGTGACCCCCCAGTGCGATATGGTTCAAAGCAAACATACCCTGTCCACCTGGAACCGTTGTTATCGAACCATTATTCCACCCTCGCAGTGTGTACTCTACTGCCTCGAAATTAGTTCCATCTTCAACTACCAAAGTAATGTAGTCCCATAGAGAAGTTGCGTCTTGGAACCACTCATATTGTTCGTTTCCCTCGTTCTCATCCCCATAGAATACAACTACTGCGAAAGGGCCGTCCTGAGCCATATTAGTTTCTTCACCATTACTTAATGCTGGGTAAGTGATTCTGAATTCCCCAATTTTTTCACTCTCACCAACCTGCCACCCAACAAAACCTGAATTTTGGTTCTGATTTGGAAACTGGTCTGCAATTACAACTGGAGCGAGAAGGATAATCAGAACAAAATATACCTGTTTCAATCTAAATGCACCTCCGCAGCGATCAACCGTGTCATTAGAAGAGAAAGAGATGGAAGTTTTTCTGAGTATTGTGGCGCCCAAAGTGTAGCCCAAGAATGTAGATGCTGGGCGCAAAGCAACCATCTTCCATCTGCATTTGTTGACAAAAACTCGACCCGTGATTCGAAATCTCCATCCATTTTCTCATACCTAACAGAAAGGTCTCCTCCATCATCATCGAAATTTACAACGAAATCTGGTTTAGATTCTACCAGATTCCATGGTCCGTCCTCGTCAAGTTCTCTTTTTCCACCCATCTGAGTAATCTTGCCCCCGGATTTAGTCCATGCTGCTGCGACAGAGCGAGCTGTTCCACCGCCGCCGATTATACCCATTACACCCTTAGATTTCTTGCCGAAAGCTTCGGCCACCATACACATACCTGGACCGTCACTAGACCCAGCCCACCATGTGATTCCGTCCCAGCGAAGGGTATTCACCGAGCGTATATCCATGGCATTATCAACACATTTTACTGCAGCGATTGAAAGTTGGTGTTTGAGCGGTGATGTCAGAGACAACCAAACCTCTTCATCACCCAAGACTTGAGAATCAAATTTGTCTGTGACAAGTGGAGCATTGGGTAGACGAGAGTCTGCTTCGCTGTGTTCAGCACAAGATGCGGCAACCGCTCTCTCTAAGAGTGTATTTGCTCTGAACTTACCCAACGGAGAACCCACATATTCCCAGTCCGGAGGAGAAGGTAGACCATCTGCATAACCCCAAGCAAGCGCGTTCTCAACACCTTCTGTTGGAATTACTACTACACCTTTCAAGCCCGGAATATCAACATCATCTTGTCTCGAAAGGTGTGCATGCACCAGTGCTGTAAGCACAGGAGACAGGGAGTGGACAATAGGATTGCCCGCAACAGCATGACGCACTCTCCCCATGAACAGAGATTTCGCAATTAGTACTTGAATAAGTCTGTGTCAAGTTCGAATCAAGATGGGGCAAACCGAGGTAATTCTCAATAAGGAGTATCCTCTAAGATTATCATGGCAGTTGCTGAGAGGGGCTCTTTCCTGTGGTTCATGATGGCTGTAACCCAAATCTGGCTTTCATTGAAACTCATGGAACAAGTCGACGCCGCAATTACAACTTTATTCGGAACAGGTGCTGCGGCATGTTTTGTTCTTGGATTGGTTGTATTTAGGCAAGAACAAAGGGATTTGCTAATCAACCCAATGAAGAACATGCAGAAGGAAGTCCACCCTGACCAGATGGCAAAGCAAGGAAAGGGCGTTGGATTCGGGATTGGAATGTGGGTCCTAACAATCATCGTAGGCTCCCTGTTCTTCTGAGTGGTTTTGATGGTTGTAACCGACCCAACTGACGAACTGTTTAGCGGTTTTTGGCCAGTAATGAGGAGATTTCTTTTCGCCTTTCTCCCCTTGTGGGTTTTCTTGATTGGATACTCTGCTGGGCTGAATGTAATTATCGCAGCAATCATAGGTGGAGCATCGGTTTCTTTGGTCGCAATTTATGAAAAAAGGAAAATTGGTGAAGAATTATCCAAAAACGACGACGGCAATAAGGTCATTAAGTAACGAATGTAGGGAAGGTTGGGGTCGCAATGGCTGTTTTTGATTGGCTTGCCGATATATTCGGCTTTACTGCACCATCTGTAATCGAGATAATTTTCGTTTGCTGTGCAGTATTTGGTTCTCTATTCTTCATTGTGATGATGTTACTAATGCTAATCGGTGACGTTCTTGGAGGAGTCATAGATACTGCGTTTGACACAGACGTAAGCATGGACAGTACACTTGCGTTTGAGTTATTCAGTCTTCAAGGAATTGCTGCTGCCATAATGATGTTTGGATTAACTGGTATGTTCGTAGTTTCAGCAACAGACCAGGAAATTATCGCTGTTATTTCAGGTGGCTTTGCTGCGGGTGGCTCGCTATACATGGTGAGATACATGATGGCAGGTATTTCCAACCTACAAGCTGATGGGACCATGAAGCACGCTAACGCCATTGGTGCCAAAGGCCACGTATATTCACGAATCAAACCAAATGAGGAAGGAGAAGTGCAAGTTGCAGTTGATGGAACTCTGCGTACTCTTTTAGCAAGAGGTAGAGACAAAACAAAACTTATTCCAAGCGGTGAACTGATTAAGGTCGTAGACGTAATCGGATCCACTTTGATTGTAGAACCGCTTAGCGAGGGTGATGAACTAACATCAGAAGAAGAATGAGGTGAAGAATAATGGACACTGGAGTAACGCTATTCCTGCTAATCGCAGGTTTTGGACTGATTTTTGCATTCGGAATAATTTTGCTTGTAACAAGGTACAAGCGATGTGCGTCTGACGAAATTCTCGTAGTGTATGGACGTGTTGGTGGCGGCAAAGCATCACGCTGTATCCACGGTGGTGCTACACTTGTGTGGCCGCTAATTCAGGATTGGAAGAAGTTGAGTCTCATTCCAATGACTATTAACATCCCATTGACTAACGCTCTGTCGCTACAGAACATCAGAATCAACGTTCCATCCACATTCACAGTGGGTGTTAGCACAGACCCGCTAATCATGAACAACGCTGCAGAAAGACTTCTACACTTGACTCCAAACCAAATCGAGTCAATGGCTTCTGAGATTATCTTCGGTCAACTACGTCTGACTGTTGCATCGCTAACTATCGAGCAGATTAACCAAGACCGTGACCAATTCCTAGAGTCCATCCGTGACAACGTCGGCCACGAACTGAACAAGTTGGGTCTGAACCTAATCAACGTTAACATCACAGATATCACTGACGACTCTGACTACATCGAGTCTATCGGTAAGAAGGCAGCAGCAATCGCTGTCAACGCTGCAAAGGCAGATGTCGCTGCAGCAAACCGTGATGGTGACATCGGACAAGCAGAAGCGCACAGAGTTCGTGACATCCAAGTTGCAGAAAATGCAGCTGCTGGTGAGATCGGTAAGAAGGGTGCAGATGCAGCACAAAGGAAGGAAGTCGCTGTTCTCGAAGCAACTGCTATCGAAGGTGAAAACACCTCCAAGGCAAGCATTGCAGAATACAACGCTAACCTGGCTGAAAAAGAAGCAGAAGCAATGCAGCGTGCGGAAGTTGCACGCAGAACTGCAGAAATGGAAGTTCAAAAGGCACAGTATATGCTTGAGCAGGAGAGATTGAAGGCTGAAGAAATCGTACGCGAGGAAATCGCAAAGACTCAGATAGAGATTGCTGCAGAAGCAGAGGCGGAACGCCAACGCCGTGTCGCTAGTGGTGAAGCAGATGCTATCCTTGCAAAGTACCGTGCTGAGGCGGAAGGTGTGAAAGCCGTTCTAGAAGCTAAGGCTGCGGGTTACTCAAACCTAGTTGCGAGTGCTGGTGGCGACCCTAAGGCCGCTGCTACGCTACTTATGGTCGAGAAGATCGAGGACATCGTCGCTCGCCAGGTAGAAGCAATTTCCAACCTACAAATTGACAAGATCACCGTTTGGGATTCCGCTGGAGGAAATGGAGAAGGCTCAACCGCTAACTTCGTATCCAGCCTAATCCACTCCCTACCACCTGTGCACGATGTTGCAAAGATGGCGGGAGTTGACCTACCAGACTACTTGGGTAGTATGAAAGAGGAATGAAACCCGCATTTGCATCCCTTGAAGGGACAGTGGTTTGAAAAACCCTCTAAGCCGCAAACGAATTATGCAGAGCGACCTAGAAATTGCAAGAGCAGCAAAGATGGAGGATATATCCGCCATTGCGTGGAAACTTGGAATTGGTGACGGCGAATTAATGCCTATGGGAATTGGTAAAGCCAAGATTACTTGGGATGCTTTGAAGAATCGAATTTCGAAACCTCAGGGGTCTCTTATCCTTGTTACTAGTGTAAACCCAACTCCATTTGGAGAAGGCAAGACGGTAACCACAATTGGCCTCACTCAGGCCCTAAACCGAATCGGTAAGCGTGCCACATGCGTGATTCGAGAGCCATCTATGGGCCCAGTATTTGGAATCAAGGGAGGTGCTGCGGGAGGCGGTCTATCACAAGTTCTGCCGATGGAGGACATCAACCTCCATTTCACGGGAGACCTTCATGCAGTTACTAGTGCACACAATCTTCTCTCCTCAATGATTGATAATCACCTGAAGCACGGTAATGACCAACAAATCGACTCTTCTAGAATAATCTGGCCTAGAGTCGTCGACCTAAACGACCGCTCTTTGAGAAACGTTACAGTTGGACTTGGTGGTCCAGCGAACGGTATGGTTAGAGAAGACAGATTCGACATAACCGCCGCAAGTGAAGTCATGGCAATCCTAGTTTTAGCAACCGATTACGCTAACCTGAGAAAGAGACTAGGTGAAATTGTAGTCGCACAAAGATTCGATGGCACTCCAGTAAAGGCAGAGGACATCGATGCTGCAGGAGCCATGAGTCTACTACTTCGTGATGCATTCCTACCAAATCTCGTCCAGACGCTTGAAGGAGATCCCGCTTTCATTCATGGGGGTCCATTTGCAAACATCGCGCACGGTAATTCCTCAATCATCGCTGACAAATTGGCTCTGAGTGCTGCTGATTTCGTAGTTACAGAAGCTGGATTTGGGTCTGATATGGGTGCTGAAAAGTTCATGCACATCAAGGCAGCAAATTCTGGTAAATCAGCAGATTGTGTTGTTATGAACGTCACTGTCCGCTCTATGAAATTACATGGAGGCGCATTTGGCGACCGAGCTGCGAGAAGACCCTCAAAAGAAGAAATCGAGAAAGAGGATGTTGATGCAGTAAGGGCGGGAGCACAGACAAATCTGGACAGGCACATTAGGAACATGAGCCAATTCGGAATGCCTGTTGTTGTATCCGTAAACAGATTTGCAAGCGACACAGATGCTGAACTGAAGTGTTTGATAGATTGCGCAACCGCATCAGGCGCTGCAGACGTATGCCTTACAGAAGTTCATTCCAAAGGAGGAATGGGTGGAGCGCCTCTCGCTAAGGCAGTGGTTTCTGCATGTCAAGACCACATTGCAGCAGGAAGGCCATTTACACCGTTATTCAATAAAGATACACCTCTCGAAGAAAAGGCCCTGCGAGTAGCAACAAGAATCTATGGTGCAGAGGGTATCAAAATTCACGCTAAAGCAGATAGACAACTCAAACAAATCAAGTCTTGGGGATACGGCAATCTTCCTGTTTGTATGGCAAAGACACAGTATTCATTTAGCCATGACCCTAACCTACTGGGCGCACCATCTGGCTTTGATATCCCAATCCGTGAGTTTAGGTTGAATGCTGGTGCAGGGTTTGTAGTTGCCGTGCTTGGTGAAATTATGACTATGCCTGGCCTACCAAAACGTCCAGCAGCAGCAGACATGGACATGGACGAAAATGGTAATTTGCTCGGCGTATTCGGGTGAACTGATGCAGGTACTAAAGCGTGAATTCGGCTTGTACCGAATTCGCATCGATTGTGAAGATGACCTTTGGACGGTAGCTCGTCTTTGTGTTAAAGGTCGAAGCATTGGAATGCTTGGCGAGAGAAGGGACCAAACTACTGCGGGTCAGGAAGGAAGTAGAGCAAAATCTGCCGAGAGAAAGAAAATGTGGATTAAGTTAGCAATTGAATCAAATCAATTTCACACATTCGCAGACACACTAAGAGTTCATGGAATAATTGAGGAAGCACATTTCGATATCGGCAGCCATCACACACATATTGTCGAAGTTCGAGATGAAATAGAATTAACTTCTCAAAAGGAGTTTCCAAAAGTTGACCATGACCTAATCGCACAGGCTTGTTCAAACAGTGGTAAAGCCAAGGTTGTCATTATCGTGGTAGAATCTGACGAGGCTATTCTGTACGAGGTTACCGGGAGAGGTATTCGTGAAGTATCCACTTGGACGATGAGAGGTGGAGGAAAGTACACTGGCGCCAAAGTTAGCGAAGGGGTATCAAAATCATTTTTTGAGAAGATCTCCAACGAAGCAAACGAATCAATCGCTGAAGGCACTCCAATCGTAATCTGTGGACCCGGTCACGCTAGGGAGAAGTTAGCACCACTAATCAATGGACCAACCAAGTTGGTTGCAACAAGTATGGGCGGCAGAGGCGCTGCCAACGAAGTAATTTCAGAAGGTCTAGCAGGCGACGTTCTCGCGGAACACGCTGTTGTCCAAGAAACAGCATTATTGGAAGAAGCTTGGACTAGAATCTCTACTAACGGACCTGTAGCATATGGGTCGGAAATGATCAACAAAGCTCTAGAGGAAGGGGCAATCGAAACTCTTCTCATTAGTGCTGACTTGGTTAGAGAAGAAAAATGGGAATCTACTGTATCGGGTCTAGATGAGATCGGTGCTAAACTTGTGCAATGTTCAACCGATCATGATGCTGGTGAACAGTTGCTTGGAATGGGAGGAGCAGTGGCTCTTCTGAGATTCAAGGTGTGAATATGTACAGCAGATGGTTTCACGAAGTGCAAGGCGATTTGCGCCAAGAGATGAAGGGACTTCGCTGGCTTTTGATTAGGCAAGAGGATTTGGCCAAAGCAACCTCTGCATGGATGTTTGCAGAGCTCGATGGCACACTAATTGGAATTGACCACAGAGGAGTTCAATTCACGTCAGGAATTCATAACCGAGCAATTCATCTTCTTCTAGTAGATGATGACAAAGGTATCACTGGAATAACAAAAGTAGTAACTGAAGGAGAACTTGAAGACCACTTATGGTAATCAAGCAAATGGAATCGAGATAGATTTGTGAGTTCCAAGGTTAACTACAGTCAACATACACGGTTTCGGTTGGAAACCCAGCATTCTTTGGTAGGATGTTTGGTCTTGCCATGTGGATGAACATACAAGTGTAGTTCCTCTGAAATCAATACAAGCATGACCATGAACGTGGCCCGTAACGAATATATCGGGAACCTCTCTGATCACTAGCCCATCTTCAGGCTCGGGTGAAAGAGGTGTTTTACCGCCCCACTGCGGAGCTAGATGGCGACGTCTAAGCATCTGACGCATGGCCTCAACCGGGTCACGGTAGGTTACTGTTCGCAGGCCAGCAACGAAATCGTCAATCGATTTACCGTGGTAAGATAGCAATCTTACGCCATCTAAACTGAAATCACAAGGGTTTCCAACGAAGGTTGTAGTGTTGAAATCCTGCTGAATATCGGGCTCCAATGTCGGCTGAGGCTCAGCTGGTCTTACTGCATCATGGTTTCCAGGCAGCATAATACACTCAACCCACTCAGGAAGGAGTTCCAATAGTTCTGCAAATCTAGAATACTGTCCATACAAATCTTTGATTGACAACTCTTTATCCTGTCCGGGGTAAATTCCTACACCATCAACGCAATCTCCTGATAAAACCAGATATTTGATGGTCCGAGCGAGCGGGTCGGTGTTGAACCATTGAATCATTTTGTGCCATTGAGCCTCAAGGAAAGTCTTACTCCCAACGTGAATATCAGATAGGAAGGCTACTGAGACACCTTGTTCTGCAAATTTCTTATCGTGACTGCTCTGCATTGGGAAGTGTAAATCATCAACGTAGAAGATATCTCCATTCTGGGAGAATGTTCCTGAAACACCAATAACGTCGTCTGGCATCAAGCCTGCTTCGACGATTTGAGCATGTTCGATGATTCTATCATCACCCTTCCGATTCATCAACAGACAACTTATTTCTCCGCTAGCATCCTCTACATTGAACATTAAATGTCCATTTTTTGTATGTCGCGGTTCGTTGACAAGACCAATAGCCACAGCAATATTTTCTCTCCCTTGGAATCTGCTCTTTTCCGCTTGTAGACGTGCAATATCCATTGGCCTGCGAGGGAGATTAGAATTGGCAATTATCAGTTTCCTTAGACGTTCTAATCGGTCGTTGAAAGCGTCATTGATATCTCCCATTTTCCCTTCTGTTATGCTGTTACCAGTGATATCGTAGTGAACTTTGATGTCAATCATCGCATCGATTGCATCCATTGGGAAATCCTCTCTCTTCCAATCAGGCATGTTATTTCGCATACTGATTTGTTCCGGTTCAGGCTCAGCAATGGGTGCAATTACTCTACCTGGATTATTAGTTAGGCTATCTACAGATATTGCTAAGGCATTCAATCCTGATTTTTTCATTTCCCCAATCACTGAAACAGGGTCTGGATGGGAAAGAAGAAAATTCATCACAGAACTTGGAACGAACGGAATACCAGCAGCCCGAAGGTGCTGCATTATCTGCGCACGGTCTGCTGCCATATCGGGAAGACAGAATCGGATGTTCTTGAGGTGTTCGGAAAAAGTTGCATATTCTGCAAATCATTCGTTTTCCCAAGAGACGTCTAAATCATCGCCAATAGCCTTACCTGGGTCTTGCCAAGATTCATCTTGCCACGGTGATTCTGCTGCTGCTTCAGCTGCTTTTCGTGCTTTCTCAGCCTCAGATTTTGCCATTTCAACTGCTGCTTCTGCTGCTGCTTTTTCCTTTTCAGCAATAGCATCCTTTTGTCTAACTTTGGCCTTATCCCAACAATCAATTGCTGTCTTTAGAGCAAAGTGAACGAATGATACCTTGTTCTCAAACCGGTTACCTCCCATCTGCACAGATTCAGCATTCGCCCAGTGTGCCGAGGCGATACCAACGTAAACTAGTCCAACTGGCTTGTTTGAATTAGGTGCAACTGGCCCTGCAATTCCTGTAATTGAAATGGCGATATCTGCGCCAGATCTCTCCCTAGCACCTTCTGCCATTTGGATTGCAACCTGAGCGTTTACGGCACCCTTAGATGCTAGCAATTCCTTTTCGACATTTAATTCGTTGATTTTGGATTGATATGAATAGCAAACCCAACTTTGGTTGAAGTATTCACTTGCGCCAGCAATATCGGTAAGCGTACTTGCGAGGAGACCCCCAGTACACGATTCAGCGAGAGTTATTGTCGCATTTACTTCCCTTAGACGGCGCACGAGGCGCGCTGCTAGGGCTTGGACTTCCTCATCCATTGTGCCGCCGTGGTCACCCATACTTCTTGAATGTACAGGGGTATCATTCAAAAAGAGGTGTACCTAGGGTGGGCTGGGCCCGTGGTCTAGCGGTTATGACACCTCGCTTACACCGAGTTGATCGTGGGTTCGATTCCCACCGGGCCCACCACACTCGAATAGACACACAGCGCAGCATCTATTCATGCACAGGATAGTTGAAAACTTCGTTGTTTCAAAATCAATATGTCAGATAAAGAATGAACGGATTTATTTATTCAAGACCCAAATATGGCCTTAGGTCGTTCAAATTTTTTGAATTAACAACAGTTATTCCTGCCTCTTCAAAGGCTTTGATTGCAGTTTCTCTTTGAGGATTGAAACCAATGAATGTTGAATCCTCAACTCGCATTGACAAATCCATGCTTGAGTCTCCTACAGCGATTAGACGATTTGGCGGGCAATCTAGTATCTCCA
>JAYYDR010000116.1:0-8972 GCA_036160735.1 Thermoplasmatota archaeon | reverse complement strand
GGTTGCGTGTGTAGAATACCCACAAGCTTCCAACCAAGATTAGTCCGACCGCCAAACCGATAACGGTCATCAGGATGGTCAAAGCTTCAGCGCTTGGTGCGCTGGGGTTCGCATTAATTCCAGGAAGATCAAATTCTAGTTTGTTCCACTGGTCTTCGCCAGATGAATCAGCAGCACCATTACCATTTACTGCGTTTCCAAAGATTAGGAAGTTAGCAATAGCGGTGTCATCTGCAGGAGCGGTCCACTTGAATTCCCATGTTCTGCGGTCGTTGATATCTAAATTGTGTGTTAATACTCCATCCAATTCTGATGCAGTATTTCCATCAATGTCTGGTATAGACTCTAGAACACCACCGCCGGTTAGAATCATGCTGAATCCACCATTTTGGTCAGGGTTTTCGACAGGGACGTCGTCGTTGGTAATTGTTAATGTGAACAGGTATTCTTCTGATGCGTTGAAAACATCTGGAAGCCCGTCTACGGTAATTACTGTGTTGGAAGTCATGCCCCCGTGACAGCCACAACCGCCCTCTGTAACGATTCCAGTTTGTCTTGCTTCGAAAGATGTTGTTGAAGCTAAAGCGACCAAGAGAATTGCAAGAACTGCAATACTTCTACCTTTCATCATCTCAACTCCTCATGCTCGAAGTATACGCCGAAGTCGGCATCACAGGTCATTCCTTCCCTTGCTACAACTTCAACATGACCATACATCAGCGAATGCTCTTTTCCGCAGTATTCAGCGCACCTGATTGGGAAAACTCCTGCTTCATTCGGCTGTACATACATCCAAGTTCCTGAGTCTAAGCCAGGAACAGCATCTTCTTTCATTCCCCATTCCTGTAGCCAGAATGCGTGCTGAACTCCTTGGTAGGTATTGGTGGCAACAAAATTGGATTCTCTTACAGAGTTCATGCTGTAGATGTTGAAGAGAACATTTTCATCACAAGGTATGATTAAGTTAGTACTCATCTTGTAACTGTAGGCTTCTTCTTCAGCGTTCTTCATGATTCTTTCAGGGATGTGTTGCCATCGGTGGATGACATTTCCATCCGCATCTTTAATTTCAACACTTTGTGGTACAGATTTGTTAAACATTACTGCCATTGTAGTATTATTTGCCAAATCAAGGGTTTCGGAAAATTCAGTTTCCACTAGGTCATCGTCAATGTTGACTTCCAAAATCGACCATTTTGCCTCAGCCGAAACTGCTCCTGGCCCCGCATCGATTGTCAAGCCTGTTATATTGTCCCAAGTGACATCGTGTTCAGTGCTCATGTCCTCCCATGTCAACTCATCATAATAGTAGAAATCCCAGTACCACTGTAAACCATTTACTTCTACAGTAAATGCACCTTCTTCTTGTAAATCCTGAACTTCTCCCCAAACGATGTTCATAGAACCAAATGCAAGAATTGTCACCCAAACGACAAGAATTGTAGGCCCTAAGAACCACGCAAATTCGAGATCGAAGTGGTGTCTTTCCTTCGGAAATGTGCCAACTTTGAGTTCTTCCTTGCCAGCGGGTTCAATGCCATCTCTGTACCGCAGTACCGCGATTAGGAGCCATGTGAAAGTAAAAATTCCAACTACGATTGACCAGAAAAGAAATTTATCGTAGAGAATATTGAACACTGTGTATTCGTCAGGCCATAACTCCCGAGATGCGCTCATGAAGGGACCTGTCAGATGGCCGTATTAATTGATTGCGTATATACGACATTTTATCAATGAAGATTGCTTAATAAGAAGTTTGCAGAGGTTAATTTATGGGGGTAGAATCTTGCATTCAGAAGACCCTAGATGGGACTGTCATTTTGGACATTGAAGTCCAGCCCGGCTCTTCACGTCAAGGTATCGTAGGATTTAATGAATGGAGAGGCAAATTACAGGTTGCTGTAAAGGCTGAAGCGCAACAAGGGAAGGCGAATCATGCGGTTTGTAACGTACTTGGGAAGATATTTTCATCTCCAGTATCTATTGTGTCAGGACAAACTAGCCGCAGCAAAAAAGTAAGTATCACAGGATTGAATTCGGAAGAAATAATTTCAATTTTGGAGGGATCTTTTGAATCGTGAACAACGATATGCACTTGCGAATAGAGCCCTTGAAGAAGGCATTGAAGAAAATGCTGAGGGCAAAGTCATACTTGTTGAAGGCAAACGCGATGAGGTGGCATTACGGAAGTTGGGTTTCACGGGTCCAATCGAGAAGTTGAATCGTGGTTGGAGTGTGGATAGAGTTGTGGTCTACATTGTAGAAGAATACGGCGCGTGCATCGTTCTGATGGATTGGGATAGGACTGGGGGTAGATTGCAAAAGAGATTGATGGATTCAATGACTAGCTTGGACATAAAGCCGTGCGATGAGTTACGAAGAGCTCTATCTAAGGCGATGAAACCAGACACAATGTGTGTTGAAGATTTACCATCATTCCTCGGGGAGGACAACGCCTGATTCCTTTACAGTATTCAGTACGACATGTGTGTAAGAGCGAGAGATTCCCTGGAGTGTGAACACGGTTTTTGTCAAATCGTCAAGGTCTTCTCGATTTTTCACTCTTGCAAGAACCATTGAATCCCAGTCTCCTGTAACGTCGTATACAGCGAAGACCCTTTTGTCAGCAGAAATGTGTTTTTGCACGTCCATGATTTTTCCTTTTTCGATACACAAACCGGCCATCACAGTCATCCCCCAACCTACAGAATCAGCGTTCAAAGTTGGACCATAACCAAGGATGACTCCGTCACCTTCCAACTTACGAAGTCGATTCGTAATGGTGCCCTGGGCAACTCCTAGCTTCTGTGCCAACTGCCTATGAGAAAGCCTTCCGTCCTCACAAAGAGCGTCAATGATTGCCCTGTCTACAGAATCCAAAGCCATGAACCCAAGCGACAGGCTTCTGCTATTCAATCATTCGACCGTGGATTTGGGAGATTCAAATCTAAAATCCAATCTCCTAGTTCGTCAACCTTCACAGCCAATTTTAGTGATAGGCTCCCATTTCCGGTTACGCGTAAAGTACCAGTATGCGTGGTGTAAGCAGCGATAGTTTGCTTCTTTATCCGCCCATTTGCTCTCCATCCATCACCCATTGTTAAATCACCAATTTCGACTTGGTATCCTGTGATAATTCGATACTCGATGACATTTTCTTCTTTCGACCATGAACCCTCTAGCCGCGGCAAACCAATCTCTCTCTTTCGCTCAGCCATCACAATGAAGCCGATCAAAACAACTAGAACAAGCAAAAGAATGGCAGGAGTCAATATTGCTCCTTTGTCGACGGATTGCCAATAGGTTGGCATTTGCTCTCTCTGAATAGAGAGGACTCTGTTGGTTTTCTCGTCCTCAAAACCACCGATTAGAATGAGCATTACCTCATACTTATCTGCAAAACTAGCATCGTCTAATTCTATACCTGCGCCAACCAGATGATCTCGAGTTATTGTTTCATTCCAGTTGTTAGTGCCGTTAGCAGCGAAGTTTAGTGAGGATGATGGAGACCAATCTCTTACAAGATTGGGCACCTCTCTTCCCATGTCATCGATAGCGTTTGTTTCGATGATGAAAATGTGCATCTGTGTTGCACCGTTCAGTTCCTTTGGATTTGTCCAAGTAGCGGTAATGTTCAGCAATTCAACTTCGGATGAGCCAATTAGTTGGATGGTCCAGTCGATTGAGACCTCGTTCTGTCTAATCTCTGGCTCGATATCAGAGATGTTTTCTGGATAACCATCAACTGCAACTGCGGGAGTAGTCGTAAAACTGTGGTACATGTGTCTGGCATCTGCGTCATCACTGGGCAAGTTTCCTCCTTCATTGTCAGCCCCTGTCCTCCAGTGTAGTAGGGTGATTTCACCACCCCTGTCCAATTCTCTCAAGTCTTCCACTTGGCTTTCATCACCGACTCCGTGGAACCATTCGACTAGAATTGGTGCCTCGTCTTGAGAAGAAAATTCAGCCTCGGAGTAGATTGACAGATCTGAGATAGCACTCGCTAATGGTAGCATTAGTAATACCACAATGAAAGCAAAAACTCTCATTCTTCTTCCTCCTCTGATTTGATTCCTAGTTTCATACGGATGATTTCTTTTTCCTTGTCGTCCAACATCAATGAAACACGAGCAGCAATCCAGGCAGGAAGCAAGAACTCTCCACATTTCAAAACAAATGAACCACGCTCTATTTCTGTAACAAATTCTTCTCTCAAAGGTGCGTTCCCTTGAATTAATGAAATCATGGTCTCTTGGTCGATTTCAACAACGCCTTTGGAGATTCTGTTTCTCAAAAGTCCCAATGCTTCCTGACGTGGCCTCCAGATTCCCTTGTTGTCTGTGAAAGTAGGTTGACCGACATGAATAATCTTCAACGGATGGAAATCTTCTCCTGGCCAGTAGTCCCCTTTCTTATTTACAACAACAGGTTTGTACAATCTGTCGTATGCCATCCTGGAAGATAGATTTACTCTCTTTCCTCTTTGCCACCAAGCAAATTCATTCTTTTTGATTCCCCACTTCTTACAGATATCATCGACTACATCTTTAGAAGCAGGAATTGTAGTGTGCCTGCTGCGTTTTCTTCTTGCTAACTCTTCAGGTTCTCTGTTGAGTTCTCTATGAAGAATCATCGATCTTGCAATACCTTCGGGTGTTCTTCCTGCAACATGCTCAAATAAGGCTACGAAAAAGCCTCCAGTATTGTTTTCATGCTGGTGAACTCTAATCGTCTTTGAAAGGTCTGGAGATTCAATTCCCCTTTGATGCGGATTGAGCATTTCTTCACTAAGCCCGACAAGTCTTGGCATTTCACCCTCCCAATCAACGACTTCTGCGTTTTCATCTAGTATTGGCCAATCATCTCTTCCTCGATGACAGATTAGAGTTGGGAATAATCTATCAGCATCGATATTGGTTAGTTCAAGCCACGGGCATCTGTGCAATATCTCACAAACAACGGCTTCATTTTCCACGGGGTCTAGCGAACATGTTGAGTAGACCATTTTTCCACCAGGTCGCAGTAATTGTGCAGCCCTGGTCGCAATATCGGATTGTAACTTGAACAAACTGCGACCGACTTTGGGCGTCCATGATTTCCAGAGTTCACGGTTTTTCCTTGTAGTCGCAGTTCCACTACATGGAGCGTCTACAACCACTCCATCAACACCCGGCTCAGGCATTCTTCCAATGTGCCTTCCATCATGCTGCATGATTAGCATATTTTCTATCCCAAGCCTTCCGCGGTTTGTGGTTAACAAATTCAATCTCCCAGATGAGGGTTCATTTGCTAACACTAAACCATTTGGCACAGCTTCTGCAAGTTGTGTTGCCTTAGACCCAGGAGCAGCACAAGTATCCATTACCAAATCGTCCTCGTTAGGTTCGAGAACTACCGGAGGTAGCATGGAAACAGCCTCTTGTCTGGTGATTCTTCCCGTTTCGTGTAGTAGGGTGATGATCTTCTTGGCCTCTTCGGTCGGGTAATCTCCTTTTGGAAATGGCATTACCCATGACTCACTCATTACCATCCAGGGGATTTTTTCCCCACCTACGGATTCAAGCATACTTCTAGTCCAGTCGATATCGTGGCGATTTGGGGTTATTCGAAGGGTAATTGGAAGCGGAGAAGAAGCCACAGGCAACCATTTTTCGACATCGATGCCGAGACTTCTTGACAAGCCCGAGAGCGGAGTGCTGGCTAACTCATCGAGTAAAACCGCATCTGCTGGTCGCACCATGTTACTGGGCAGGGTCTCTTACTCTTCTTGCTTGTGCAAGGCTAATGGCTCAGTTGCATGTGGGCGTGTCATGGCTGAAACGATGGCGACCCTTGCGTTCCTATCTGCACTGGCCATGTTTTTGTCACCTCTCGTGGAAAAAGGAAAGTGGCTTGCAACAGTAACTGCAGTACTCTCACTCCTCGCTTTTGTGCAATCTCCATTCGAGGGGATTCATCAATCAGGAGGTTCTGCTCTAATCATTGTAACAGCAATGTGTGGAATGATACAGTATCACATTTACAACGGTGTGAATAAAAAATATCTCAATGGATTTGGGGGCGCTGTAACATTTGTTTTGCTTCTAGCAATGTATCCTGAAAGTGGAATAAAAGAAACAGTGAATGAGTACACAACTACAGAGGGAGTGATAGCAATCTTCGAATCAATTTTGGCAGGCATAGTTCTTGCCCAATTGATGTACAACTCGATTAATTTCGACACAAAAAACAGCATAGGAATTTTGTTAATTATCGTATTACTTGGTCTTCTCTCAAATCTAGTTTCATATTCAGAATTATTTGTGGTCACAATATCATTATGTTTTATTGGATTCCTGCCGTTCTTGGAAGAGAGAATAACCTCGAGGATTGGCTCAGGAAAAGGTCGTGCTAATGCTCTAGCGATATCAACTCTGATTGGTATAATCTTGATATTCGCAATCACTTATGCATCTCTCTCTAGTGTGAACAGAATCGGTGATGGAAATGGAGCAATAGCGGTCGCTCTTTGGTTAACTGTTGCAGTTACTGCAATTGGGTTAATTGGAATGTTATTGCCATTATTTGGATTTGATGAGCATCCACGCCCAGAGGCTTGGGGATGGAGATTTGGCCTCTCTGTCAGTGCAATACTGATCTCTCTACAAACAGACTTATCAGGACACTTATTGCTTGGAATTGCACTCGCAATTTTAATTTCGGTTAGTTCACCCTTGGTCTTGGAGAAAGGCCAGCAAAAAGTGGCACAATAAGTGGGAAGTCCCCCCAACTGTTATGAATGGATAAAATTCCATTGCATTTTGGAGAAGTAATTCTCTAGGGATGGGGATTCCAGATGGGTAGAGCATTTAGAGACGGCGTAAGCCAAGAAAAGAAAGTAAGAATGAGAGTCAAAAGACGCTCATGGAAACCGCTGGCAGATTTACAAGGACTAAGCGGTAGAACGCAAACGATCGGTAGCGAAATGGGGCCGCTTGTGGACGTTCCAGCCATGGTTAGAATTGAAAATGAAAAGTGGGTTTTTGAAAGAGTGAGTCAAGAGACGTTGACCCACCTAACTCACAGATTGGTTGTACACGAAGTCGAAGGACCGAGAACCCTTGGAGCAACAATGGACTTGGAAACAGCAATGCAAGTTGCTCAAGGAATGGCTAGAACCGATGGTTCAGTAGTTTTGATTGAACCTTTGAGGTAATCAGAACATATCCATGATCCATCCGACAACGCCCTCGTTCACGAGGTAGATGAATCCAGCAAGTCCGATACATGCAAGGTATACTTGTCTAGGACTAATTTTCCAAGACTCTTCGGATTCCTCATCGAAGTATCGAATCAGACCTGCAGCTTGCTGAATGCCGCCGCCGTCTTTCTTTGCCATGTCACCGCCGACATTAATCCCCTTTATGAACGCGACGCGCGGTCATTCTTCCTCTCTTGATGATAAGTCGATGAACGGTACATCGCCTTCAAGTCGTAATACCTGTCCATCAGGAATAACGTCTTCAACTTCGATTTCAATAGAGTCCGCCTCGATTCTCGATAGAGCTCGCAATACAGCGGGAGCATTATCGTCAGCTAATGCATTCCTAGCGATTTCAATATCTTCGCAATCACCTTTCTCGAGGAGCGTTGTTTCGATCAATTCACTCAAGTCATTTCTAGCACGTTCGATGTGTGCAGTCCAAGTCTGGTGATTATCTTCAATGTTTGAAACCTTTGAATTGAATTTACCTCTCCTGGAGAATTCCCAAGGTTTGTGTGATAATGCTGACACTAAATCGAAGACTATACGCGCTCTTTCTTCTAATGGCCCTTCAAGTGTAATTGTGTTAGCGTAACATTTGGTGAACAGACCGAAGCCCCAGTATGAATAACTTGAAACTCGAATCGATATGTCTCCTGCCCTGCATGTGAAAGCCCATGACTGCTCATCGAAGCCGGGCTTTTCCTCCATTACTGGAGTGCTAACACCCTGTACGACCTTGAGCAACGTTTGGGCAACATCTCCGAGGTATACAGTGGAGATGTTTGCAGGGTGAGCTTTTGGTCTCAGGTACCCCTCGCCATCATAGCCATGTGTGGGCCCAGCATCCCTAACTTGAGCATGAAGTGTTGAAGATAGTGCCTCCAACATCTCTTGCATATTTTGGTCACATCGGCCTTTGAACTTAATTTTCCCCCTCCAAAAGAGAAGGGTTCATGAGATGGGTGTGTCATGGGTGAGGCAGGTGAAGACATGGCCGCTAAGCCGAAAAAGGACCCACTCGCAGCACTAATGGCAATCCCTGGTGTAGGTAAAGCTACAGCACAGAAACTCAGCGATGCTGGAATAAAATCTGCTGCAGGAGTCAATAAAGCAGGTGCTAAAGGTCTTGCAAAGGCAGGATTGAGTGCAGCGATTTCAAAGAAATTACTCGCCGCAGTAGCAAAGAATACTGCGAAGAAAGCAACTAACAAAGCAAAATCAACCGCTAAAAGTGCAGCATCTAAGACAAAAGCGGCTGCTGCAAAGGCGAAAACCTCAGCAAAGAAGACCGCAACCAAAGCGAAATCTACCGCTAAGAAAGCGGCAACTCAGACAAAGGCAGCAGCATCAAAGGCCGCAGCAGCAGGGCAGAAAGTTGCTGAAAAGACGGTTAGCAAAACCGGTGAACACAAAGTCAAGACAGAGAAGTCCAAAGATGGAAGAAAGGGTCGCACCCTCAAAGTTCCTCGCTCCGTCAAAGACATGGCATGGTTCAAGAAAAAGTGAGAATTTCTACCGCTATGTTGTAAGACCCTCAAGTTAGAGGGTATTCCATGCCAAGGCGCAAGTACGGGAAATTGCGCAAGGTAGTTGAATTACCTCCGAAAGGTAACTGCTCTCGTTGTAGGAGCGGTAAACACTGTCCGATTGAAGGTCACGATGGTTATGTTGTTGCTAGCCATAGAGAATGGACTGGCCCTTCAAAAATCGAGAAGCGCAAAAAAGC
>JAYYDR010000115.1:0-23082 GCA_036160735.1 Thermoplasmatota archaeon | reverse complement strand
TGGTTGAGCATAAGCTAAATTTTATCATTCAGGATATTCACTCCACCGCCATCGACCCTAAACAAAAAACTCCTCACCCACGGAATAGAATTGAACTAGCTTTGGAGGAGAGTCGATTTTCAGTTGACCCATTCAAACGACTGGATCAACAAGTTAAAGATGCAATCAATATTCTAAAACCACTTATTCCGTTGTCGTTTGAGCCTGTCAGAATTGCTTTCAGAATTTCAGGTTCAGCCTATGGAAAAACCAGTAAATTTTTGCGGCCATATTTGGACAAAGAAGAATGGCTATCAAATGGAGACTGGGCTTGTATTATTCAATGTCCACCTGGAATGACTGGCAGCATAATTGGAAAAGTCAAAGGCGCTGATAGTAACGCCGAAGTAAAGGAATTGTAACCTCTATTGAAAGCGTCTGCTTTATCATGGGATGGCGGGTCGCCCAGCACGGAGACAAAGAGATGTCAGGAGCAAAAGAAGGCGCCGAGCTGCGCCTCGTGACTCCTGGAGAGGCCATCGGGGCTTCATCAGGAGTGCGAGCAGGAACAGGTACCCTAATCATGGGAGACAACATTATTGCAACCAAAGTCGGTTGGGTAAAAGAAAACAATGGAGTTACATCAGTCGACCCAATTTCTTCGGCTTACATGCCTAGGTCTGGAGATTTAGTCTTAGGTATTGTAGAGAGTGTTCGAAACAACCTCTGGTTCGCAGATGTGAATGGGCCGTTCAACGGTTTGCTACCTATGTCACTTGCTCCGTGGAAAGTAGAATTTGGTGCAGCAAGGCAACACATGGACATTGGCGACATAATGCTTGCTAGAGTACAAGAAGTCGACGAAGCACATAACATTGTACTAACCATGAAAGGAGTGGGACTTCGAAGATTGAAAGAGGGCATCATGTCTGAGATTTCAATGAACCATATTTCAAGATTGAGAGGGGATAACGACACTACATTGAGAGAACTCAAAGAAGTTAGCGACTGCAGAATTATTGTTGCTGAAAACGGAAGAGTTTGGATTGATGGAGATTCGGACGGAATCTCATTCATGCGCACTGTGTTAGAACTGGTGCGCAACGATGGTCACAAGGCCACATTCAGTGAATCACTCGATTCACTAATACAAGAAAGGAGGAATGCCTGATGGGTGGATACGGAGATGTACAATTACTACGTGAAGATGGATTGCGATTAGATGGTCGCAAAGTAGACGAAATGAGAGAAGTCAAAGTCGAGGCAGGAATACTTCCTGCTGCAGATGGATCTGCTTGGGTTCAGCATGGACTCAATGTAGCAGTCTGTGCTGTTTACGGACCCATGGAAGCGCATCCACGCAAAATACAGAGACAAGACAGAGCAGTTATCGACGTCAGATACAATATGGCACCATTCTCTACCAGCGACAGAATTCGACCAGGTTTCAACCGCCGCTCGAGAGAAATCAGCAAAGTAACTGCTGAAGCGTTAGAGAGCGTAGTTCTCGTAGAGAGATTCCCCCGCTCCAAGATCCGTGTTGAAATCGAAATCCTCGCTGCTGAAGCAGGAACACGTTGTGTGGGAATAACTGCAGCTGCGGTAGCATTAGCAGATGCTGGTATTCCAATGCGAGACTTGATTGTTGGAGTAGCAAGTGGAAAAATCGAAGACACTGTAGTTCTCGACCTCGACAAAGCAGAGGACAACTACGGACAAGCAGACCTTCCTATGGGAATTCTACCAACAACTGGAGAAATCGCATTCTTGCAAATGGATGGAGATTTATCTGTTGAAGAATACAATACATGTGTTGAGTACAACATGAAGGCCGCTAAAGAAATTCATGAATTAATGGTAGACGCACTCAAGCGCAGATACATGGAGAAAAATGGAGGTGAAGCCTGATGGTTGAACTTGTACCAAATTTGCTGAGACAAGAGTTAGAAGCTCTTGCTGCCAAAGATGAAAGAATCGATGGAAGAGGCCGCTGGGAATCTAGAGAGATTACTCTTGAAACCAATTGCTTATACAATGCAGAAGGCAGTGCTAAGGTAACTTGGGGTGACACTGTAATCTACGCAGGTGTAAAGTTTGAGATTAGAACACCATGGCCAGACCGACCAACACAAGGCTCGCTTATGTGCGGAGCAGAATTAAGACCTGTTGCTGGAAGAAAGTATGAGCCTGGACCACCATCTCCTGAATCGATTGAATTAGGTAGAGTCGTTGACAGAGGAATTCGTGAATCTGGATGTATTGATATGGATTCACTGTGTATTATCCCTGGTGAGAAAGTTCTGGGAATAATGATCGACATCCACGTACTATCCGACAAAGGAAATATCTTCGACGCATGTGCTCTAGGCGCAATTGCTGCTCTGAGAACCGCAATAGTTCCTGCAGAAAGATTCGATATCGGCGAAGACTACCCTCTTGCAGTCTCAATGACACCTACAATGTGCTCGTTCACAAGAGTTGGTGGAAGGTATGTTCTTGATGCCAATGACGAGGAAGAATTGGGTGGAGATGAAAGAATTCACATCACATTAGGAGATGAAGGGCACCTTCATTCACTTCAGAAGGGGTTAAAGGGAACTTTCACTCCGGCCGAATTCGACGAGATACTACAGGTCGCACAGAAACGCTGCGCTGAACTTGCAGAACTTGTCAACTCCAAGGAGGAATAAACATGGCAAAGCGAACACAAAAAGCCGGCGCAACAGGCCGGTTTGGTGCAAGATATGGTGTTAGCGTTAGACGCAATGCTGGCATGGCCATGAAGAAGAAAAATGCTAGTTATACTTGCCCGGTGTGTCAATACCGAAAGGTAACACGCAAATCCGTAGGAATCTGGTCCTGTGGAAAGTGCGGACACACATTCGCTGGTGGTGCTTGGGAACCATACACCCGTGCATCAGACGCAAATAACAGAATTATTCGCAGAAACGCAGATGGTGCAACCACCGCCGATATGGCATACATTGCTCAACAAGCAGCAATCGAGTATGAGCGTGCACTAAACGCTGGTGAATTAGACGAAGAGGAGTGATCACATTGTGGTCTGTCCGCCTGCAGGTGGATTCGCCTAATGCCAAATCTCTCGCTTCTAGTTTGGTAAGTGAAGAAGAACTTGAAATCACTGACGCTAGTTTCTCCTTCACTCTAAATGAAAGTAGAGCAAAAGACGCTAGAGCGATGTGGAACACTCGATTGCGTTCTTTAGTAATCTCTGCCAAGGTCATCAAAGTGATGGATTCTTGAACCCCTGCCTATTGAGGTGATAACATGGAGTCAGCCCAACAGTTGCAAATGGTGGTTGCAGAAGTACAAGCCGCTCGCCAACAAGTTGCATCACTCAACGCACAAGTTCGTGAACTGGAAGGAACTATCGCCGCTGTAAAACAGCAACCTGAGGACATGGCCTTACACAGACAGATGGGCACTATCCTAATTGAAGTTGAAGATAGGACAAAATTACTTTCCGACCTTGAAATGACTCTTGAACAAATGAGGTCTGCTGTTGAAACTATGGGCAAGCGAGAAGCTGAACTAGTGGCAACATATGACAAGTTGAAGCAGTCACTAGAGGGATGATTTTGGAAGACCTCGCATCCTGGATTGCTGTAGCCACCACTAAAGGTGCTGTACCGGTAATAACTGGAAGAAACGGTGACATGGACACCATTGGCTCAGCCATTGCATTGGCCTCTTCCCACCCTAACTTGATGGCGTGTGGTTTGCATCTTGGAAAATTAGCTAATCGTTTGTGCACTGAATTAAATGCACCATTCCGCAAACTATCCAAGTCTCCTACTTGGCCAACTAAGTTGGGTGGAATAATAATTGTAGATGCCGCCTCTGAAACCCAAACAGGGTTGACATTACCAGAGGGGGTTCCGATTTGCGTTATCGATCATCACGATACTTGTGAATGGACTTTTGGAGAGGCTGATTTAGAGTTCAGAAGTAATGCTAGAGCAACTACACAGATAGTTTTCGACTATCTTAAACTAAACAATCCCGACGCACTTACAGATGAAGTACGCAAGCTCTTACTTGCAGGACTGATTACTGATACTGGTAGATTCAAGCATGCAGATCGCAATGCTTTGATATGCGCTACTGAACTATTGGATGGTGCAAATTTCGAGTATCAAGAATTCGTAGAGCATATTCAAAATGAGGACATCAATCCAAGCGAAAGAGGTGCAATCCTCAAGGCTCTATCACGCTGTCAATCGACAGAGTGTGGCAAATGGAATCTGGTTCATACACACGCAGGGATTCACGAAGGAAAGGTCGCTGGATTAATTACCCAAGCAGGTGCAGAGATTGCATTAGTATCACGTTACAGAGATGGTGAAACTCGCCTAACAGCAAGAGCGACTAGAGCATCAACAAAAAACGGAATTCATCTTGGTGAAATAATGAAATCACTAACATCCAAACTCGGCGGAGAGGGAGGAGGACATGACGGAGCCGCAGGTTGGTCTGGTAAATGTGACCGAATAGCCGCTGAATCCGCTTTCATCAATCAGTTAGCAAATCAAAAGAGGGTAGAAAATGAATCCTGAAGAAATAATCCATGCCTTCGATAACGGAGAAAGGGACCTAGAACCAATGCTTGAAAAGATGGGCTGGAAAAGTTGGCTCGGCGTTGCTGAATTAGGGCTGGTCATGCAAAGCCCAATCGTAGATTTTCTCGAAGAAGAATTGACGGCTGCTGAGAGAAAAGTTCTGGATTTAGTAAAGAAAAGACTTGCTGGAGAGTTGACCTTAGATTCTATAGAAGAGGCTCTAGCAGTCGCTAGAAATCCAAAAACAAGGGACCTTGCCCTCGAGGGTAGGTTACGTATGGAAAGAGGACTTGTGCATTTTGAAAATGGTGATACAGAAGATGCTAGAGACGATCTGACCTGGGCAGAAACACGACTAAAATCTGTAGCGAAAGCTAGTAGAGATCATGACATTTCCTTATTGAATAAGGCTGCATTCCATCTTTCAATCGAGGAGCCAATGATGGCTTTGCACGTCCACGGGGAGATTTCTCGAACCGCTGGCCATGCTAACGAAACAATCGCAATATCTAGAATTCAAGCCGCTAGGATACATCTTGCATTCGGACACATTTTCGATGCTGCTAGATGTGCATTCAACTCACACGCCCATGCGATAATCGCAAAACAAACAGAACTAGCCGTCGAGGCTGGTGCTATATTCGTTGAGATTTCATCAGGCTTTATCAGTGAGGAAGCAGAAAAGTTTGCTGACCAAGTCATGGAGGCAAAACCATTGTCTGCTGGTCAAGAAGCACCGTTATTACAAGTTCATCCAAGCGATGTATATGGTGTTCTAGAATGGTGTTCAGAAAACACAACTCCTGGCTATTCAGGAGAAGAAAGACCTGATTTACGAACACTTGTAATGCTGGCGAAAAGACTTGAGAAAACGGATTTATTTTTTGATTTGCTTTCCTCACCAAACGAAGTCGAAGACGCTCTCCTTGCTGCACTTTGTGCATCTATCAGCAAAGATGAACAAGCAAAAATCTGGACGGATAGGGTTACAGAAATAATGACTCTGAAGAATGTCTAGAGCATTGATTGGGCTCTTTCCATCCATTCTTGAGCCCAATCTTCTCCGGATGTGAATAGCGACCTCGCTAAGAAAAATGCTTCAGCAGCCTCACCTGCTTCTAATAAATTCTCCAATCGAGTAAGTTCAGTGTTTACTACTTCCTCAGTTTCTGTTGACTCGTCTATTGGTACATTGGAAACGTTTTGAGACAGGTTCTGCATCCTTTCCAAGAAATCAGAACGAGTTTGAAGTGATGGACCACTCCAAGGGACCGGTTCATCACCATCCATTGCACGCTTCAATCTTTCAAGGAATAAGTCCCGAACGGGTTCTGTCGGCCTGATTTGTTGCACGTGGTCATAGCATAACCAAGCCTGGTCGATTTCATTTCTTCTTTCGTGCAATCTCCCTAACTCCATCCACAACTCGTGATTTGCGGGCCTGTGGGCTAACAAATGGTGGACTAATTCAATGAACATCTCTTCATGTCCAGCACCTCGAATTCTCTCAAGCCTCCTACCATAGACAATATTTGCTCTTTGGTCTGTAAAGTCTAAGCCTCTACATCGAATTACAAAGTCTTCCAATCCTTTTTGATCTAATTTCTCAAACCAAGTCTGAGGTTCGAGTGAATCTGTAATGAATGCTGCTTCAAGCAATTCCAATCCAACTTCAAGATGGTTGACGCCACGAATTTGTGACAACTGGTTTGGATCTCTGCCCAAGACAATGAACAAATCCTCCAAAACCAAGGCAAGACCTTCGCCATCCATGCGCATTTTCTTTATCTCAGCAAGACATCTCCAATTCCGTTCATCAGTAAAGTCGTACAAGACTGCCTGCTGAGCATTTTGCTCTGCCCAAGCCAAGTTTTCTGCGGCTCTTTCAGAGTCTTTCCTTGACAGTTTTACGAATCTATCTGCTTGCGCTCGATGTCTGCTACCCAAATTTCTTCTTGGGTGCTGTAGTTTCGAGGCACTATCCATCCAACCATCTCACTGAACTGACATGAAACCTGACCTGTCATAACCCCAAGGGATGGTTGCATCAATTCCAATCTTTGCAGTATTACCATCGTTCAGTCTTGATGGGTCGAGACTTGAGCCTTTTTGATTTGAAAGTATTATTGAGTCTGAGTCTGGTTGCCAACGAGTCATCATTGCCCATTCAACTCTTACAGGGTCGGTGATGTCAATGTCCTCATCCACTATTGTAACCATCTTCATCGAGCGGTGTCCGTCTAGTGCTGCTTGAATTGCCCTTTTACCGTCTCCTTCTTTTTGCACTCTGATTTTTACAACAGCAGCGAGCCAGCCTCCCCCACCCTCGGTCATATGGACATCAAGACACTCACAAACTTCGCTTACTGCGGACTTAATGGTTGGAGCTCTAGGTAGACCCATGAGTGTTTTGTGTTCTGCTTCAGCGGGTATCAAAGCGTGGAAAATTGGATTGGTTCGGTGAGTTATTCCGTCTATCTCAATTACTGGTTCTTGGCGAATATCATCAACAGTCCCCGTTATGTCCACGTAAGGCCCTTCATCGTCATTTTGCGTAGTGATTCGGCCCCACATAGCATACTCTGCACTTGCTGGGACTTGAAGCCCGTTTGGCAGGGTAACCAACTCTAGTGGTTTTCCGTACACCTTCTCATGCAGTGCTGAAGCAATAGTCAACTCGTCGATATTGGTATCAAAAGACATTGCCGCTGCTAACAAGACTACAGGGTCTGGAGCGTTAATTATTGCAACATTAACCTCTTCGCCAGCCGCTCTAGCATCGCCAGTCATGGAGTAGAGATGTCGTGGAACAATCCTAGCGACTAAATGGTTATCATCTCGCAGGAATTGTCTATGAAATGACATGTTCCTTATTCCCCCATATTCTGCGATGATAACGCTCGAGGACATGTATCTACCACGGTCTTCTCTCCAATGGTGAGGTATAGGTAATTGTGTCAATTTTGGACTATCTTGAGGGTTTTCCAATACCGGTCCTGTATCGACAATTTTTGGCTCAGATGGATTTTTCATAGCCCAGCCAAGTAGATCGATAAAATCCTCCGGCTCGATAGACAGTGCTGCGCACAATCTTGGCCTTGTCAGCAAATTAACTGCGATTCTATGGCCTGGAGCTTCTTGCAAATTTTCGAAAAGCAAAAGGCCGTGACCCATGGATTTAGACTTATCAAAAACCCCATGCAGTATGCTGATTGGCTCTTCAATGACAGTGGCTGCACCTAGTAAATCTCGGAATGCCATTGGTCAACGCTGGAGGGTTTAAGTCATGAACATTGGCACTAAAGATTCGGGGATGTGTGCATCATTCTACTAATCTAATTCAATCGGCACCATGAAATAGGGGAGGTAGGTCGGCAAGTTGCTTCTCTGGAGAGTTTTGACATGGGTCGTGGATTGTTCGCAGGAACCAAGATGGCAAAAGACCGCCAAAAGTTTAGATGGTCTGACCGAAGATACAAGAAGCGTATGCTCAAATCTAGAGCAAAGCACGATCCTCTTGCAGGTTCAACTCAAGCAAAAGGTATCGTCGTCGAAAAGGTAGGTATCGAAGCAAAGCAACCAAACTCCGGAATCCGCAAAGCGGTGAAGATATCCCTAATCAAGAACGGTAACAAACTTACAGCATTCGCTCCAGGAGACGGTGCAATCAATTTCATCGACGAACACGATGAAGTAATGGTAGAAGGTATCGGTGGACGCATGGGCCGTTCCTACGGAGATATCCCCGGAGTTAGATACAAGGTTATCCAAGTTAATGGTGTTTCACTAGATGAAATGGTCCGTGGCCGAAAGGAGAAGCCAGTTCGCTGATACGGAGTGATTGTGATGAGTGACGAAGTCGAAACACAAGAAGAAGCAACCGTCGAAGAGGCAAAGCCCATCGCAGGGATTGGCACTCTAGTATTCGGAAAGTATGACGCTACAGAAGTTGTCTGCAGAGACCCCGGATTGGCACCATACATCAACCTCTCAACCGTTGGTGTACCACACACCGGTGGCCGCCACGCAAATGCTTGGTTCGGTAAAGCTAAGTTGTCAGTCGTTGAAAGATTCACAAACAAACTAATGCGTACTGGTAAGTACACTGGAAAGAAAATGGGTGCGTTGAAAGCATTCGAGGCTGCTCTTGATTCCATGGCAGAAAGAAGTGGAGAGAATCCACTGCAAGCATTCGTCGATGCGATTTGCTACGCTGCACCAATGGAAGAAATCACTCGTATCAAGTTCGGTGCCGTATCACAACCAAAGGCTGTCGACAGTTCACCTTCAAGAAGACTTGACGTTGCACTAGGCAACCTAGCAAAGGGTGCACAACAAGGTACCTCCAAGTCCAAGAGAACATTGACTCAATGTATCATCAACGAGTTAACCAAAGCAAGCGTTGGAGATGTTACCTCATTTGCTGTAGCAAAGAAGGAAGAAGTTCAGCGTATTGCGGCAAGCGCAAGATGATTCGCTAACCGATGCAAATCTGTTCATCAGACCCATATAGTCAATAACGGATTTCAATGGCAAGGTTACATGAGTGATACTAAGGCAGTGCAAATTAACTGGCTGAATTCAATATTTTTACTCGCTACTCCAGTCTTTGCAACTCTAGGTATAATTCTCCATTGGTTCTACTTTGGCCCACCTGGCTTGTTAGAATTGATAGTATTCCTCTCCCTCTATTTTGCTTGTGGACTGTCAATCACTGTTGGCTATCACCGTCTGTTCTCACACAGATCTCACACCGCCAAGTGGCCACTTGTGTTGTTTTACGCAATATTTGGAGCGGGTTCATTTCAAAACTCGATTATAGAGTGGTGCTCAGATCACAGGCGTCACCACAAAATGACGGATTCTGAAGAAGACCCATACAGCGCATCAAAGGGCTTTTGGTATTCTCACATTGGATGGATATTGGTGGAAGAAGATAAATTTACAAACGATTTTTCTAATGTCAAAGACCTCCAACAAAGCAAGATAGTGATGTGGCAACACAGGAATGTGTTTCTAATTGGGGCGCTTTCAGGTCTAATATTACCTGCGATTCTTGGCTTTGCAATCGGGGGTTTGTCTGGCGCAGTTGGATGCTTTGTATGGGCCGGATTAGCAAGGGTTGTCTTTGTCCATCATGGAACATTCCTTATCAACAGTGCAGCCCACATTTGGGGTACACAACCTTACTCAGAGGAGAATTCCAGTAGAGATTCTTTTTGGCTTGCATTCCTTACCTTCGGCGAGGGTTATCACAACTTCCACCACACCTTCCAAGCGGATTACAGAAATGGACACAAGTGGTATCACGTAGACCCAAGCAAATGGTGGATTAAGTCGTTTAATTACCTTGGATTAAATTCACAGTTGAAATCAACACCAAACCATTCAATTGAAGTTGCCAAAGTAAATATGAGATTCAAAAAGAGAGCTCAGAGGCTGGAGAATAGAAATGTCAGCATCCACAAATTCGAGGAACGTTTAGCAAGATGTAGAGATAATCTACGTTCAAAAATGTTTGAATTCCAAAGAGCGAAAAAGGAATTCAAAAACATGGCTAGCGAGTCTAAAGCTGCAATGAAAGCAAAGGTAGACGAGTTGAAAAATTCAGTCAGAACTGCTAGGGATGATTTGCGTCAATTATTCAGAGATATGAAAATTGAATACAAGCAAGCCAAGACCGCTGCATAAACAGGCTACAGCACACGGTTTAGTTGGAAACTACGTAGTCGATTTGATAAACCCCTTCAAGGTGGAGAGAACAGACGAGAGTCGGGTGATTTACCATGGGCCGTAAAGAAGACAACATCAAGAAGGCAACAGAAGTTATGCACATCCTACCACAGATTCGTAACTTGTGTATTGCTGCTCACATTGACCACGGAAAGACTACACTTTCTGACAACTTGATAGCAGGTGCAGGAATGATGAGTGAAGACCTTGCTGGAAAGAGCAGAGTTTTGGACTTCGATGAGCAAGAGAGTGCTCGTGGAATTACCATTAACGCTGCATCAGCATCTATGGTACACAGCGTCGAAGGTACTGATTATCTCATCAACCTAATCGACACACCAGGTCACGTTGACTTTGGTGGTGACGTTACTCGTGCTATGCGTGCAGTTGACGGATGTTTCATCCTAGCATGTGCAGTAGAAGGACCAATGCCACAGACAGAGACTGTTGTCCGCCAAGCACTGAAGGAGAAGGTTAAACCTGTTCTTTTCATCAATAAGGTTGACCGTCTGATCAACGAATTACAAGTAACTCCTGAAGACATGATGGAGAGATTCAAAGAGACTATCACCAAGGTCAACAAGTTGATTCGCCAATTCGCTCCTGAAGAGAAGAAGAAGGAATGGCAAGTCAGTGTAGGTGACGGAACTGTAGCATTTGGTTCTGCATACCACAACTGGGGTATCACTGTACCATACATGGCTAAGTCCGGAATTTCATTCAAGGATATCTTCGAGTATTGTAACAATGAGCAACAGAGAGAATTAGCACAAAAGGCTCCTGTCCACGAGGTACTTCTAGACATGGCAGTAACCAAACTTCCCGGTCCTGTCGAAGCGCAACCATACCGTATCCCCAACATCTGGACTGGCGACCTTGACACACCAATTGGTAAGGCAATGGTCAGTTGTGACCCAGATGCAGAACTTGCAATGATGATTACTAAAATATGGATGGACCCTCACGCCGGTGAAGTTGCTGTAGGAAGATTGTACTCAGGTGCTATCAACCAAGGTGAATCCGTGTACGCAATCGGTGCTGCAAAGCCAGAGCGTGTTCAACAAGTCAGCATGATGGTCGGTGGAGACAGAATCACAGTACCAAAGGTTGTTGCTGGAAACATTGCAGCAATCACTGGTATCCGCTCGGCAGCTGCTGGTGTAACGTTGTCTCGTGACAAGGATTTCACTCCATTCGAAGCAATCAGACACTACTCTGACCCTGTAGTTACCGTTGCGGTTGAGCCTAAGAGCATGAAGGACCTTCCAAAGTTCATCGACGCTCTAAGGTCACTAGCAAAATCCGACGCTTCTCTACAAGTTATGACAAACCAGGAAACTGGTGAGGCGCTTTTGGCAGGTATGGGAGAACTACACCTGGAAATTACAGTCTACAGGCTTGAAGAAGAACAGAACATCAAGGTAAAGGTCAGCCCACCTATTGTTGTGTACAGAGAATCTGTTGAAGGCAACAACAAGGGTCGCTCTTTCGAAGGTAAGTCTCCTAACCGCCACAACAGATTCATGATGGAATGTGAACCACTATCCTCTGAAGTTGTCGCTGCACTAAGAGAAGGTCACTTTGGAAATGGACCAGTTAGATCAGGAGATGCTAAGGAAGTCGGAAACAAATTCGGTGAGTTTGGCATGGACAAGGACCTAATGCGCAAGATTTACGCAATCAATGGAACAAATGTACTTGTCAACGATACCAAGGGTATACAAGGACTTCACGAGACTCGTGAACTGATTATTGAGGCTTTCAATGAAGTATGTAAGAAAGGACCTGTTGCTGACGAGCCAGTCATGGGAATGATGGTTAGGCTAGTCGATGCAAAATTGCACGAAGATGCAATTCACCGTGGACCAGCACAGACTATTCCTGCAGTAAGAAACGGTATCAAGGGCGCAATGCTACGTGCACGCACTGTCTTGATGGAACCAATGCAGAGGTCTCACGTCAGCGTTCCAAACGACTGGCTAGGACAAGTTACTCGTGAAATCACCAATAGAAGGGGTATCATCGAAGACATGCCATCTGAAGGAGAAGCAACCACTGTTATCGGAACTCTACCAGTTGCTGAAACGTTCGGATTCTCTAACGACATCCGTGCTGCATCTCAAGGTAGAGCTGTTTGGAACTCGGAAAACATCGGATTCGAGATGCTACCACCACAACTATTCGACAAGGTTGTTGGTGAAATCAGAACAAGAAAGGGATTGAAGCCTGAGCCAAACCCAGAATCTTACTACGCAGATTGAACAATAGTTCAAATCTGACTACAGTTTGAATACGACATGGGCAAATTGCTAGGCATATTCACCTCAAATGGAGGAGTGCCAAAACTGCCGGTAGAATCAGCAGTCGTTGAAACAAATGGAATTGTCGGTGACGCTTGTAACAATAAAAAGCACCATGGCGGGCCAATGAAAGCAATTTGCGTTCTAGAAAACAAACTCCTGCTTAAGTTGCAATCGGAAGGTCACCCAATCCAATCTGGTACGACTGGAGAAAACCTGCTTGTAGAAGGTTATGACCTGTCAATTGGAATGGTGTTTGACGTGGGGGAAGTAAGACTGGAAGTTGTCTCAGATGCGACGCCATGTTGGAAAATTGCTGATTCATTTACTGAAGGTGACTACAGTCGAATGTCTCATGAGAAATTTCCAGGAGATACGAGATGGTACTGCAGGGTTTTGAGACCTGGCAGAATCAGAATATCCGGTTGAGTTGATAATCGGTCAACTCTCTAAGCGCTCTAAGTGCTGGGCTTTCTGAAAGACGGTCAAGGCAGTCGTGTGCCTTTCTATGGTATGCCTCAGCCTTTGCTTTCGCATAATCGATTGAACCAAGGTCATGAAGCGCTTGATGACCTCTGGCAACTTGCTCTGCTGTAACATTGTCACCCTTACCAAGAACTGCCAATAAATCATCTTTGGATTGGGATGATGGCTGCCTGAGTGCATGAATTACCATCAGAGTCCTCTTGCCTTGGGCTACATCGCTTCCACTTGGCTTTCCTAGTGTATCTGAGTCAGAAATAACATCGATTAAATCATCCATTAACTGGAAGCACAATCCAAGAGCCAATCCCCAATCGTGCATGCATTGGATAATTTCCTCATCTGCACCAGCAAGGTGAGAGCCAACCTCTGCACATGTCAGGAACATTGCAGCGGTCTTGCCGTGTATCATCTCGATATATTCTTCCTCTGACACTACATCTCTGCCTTCAAACTCGATGTCTAACTGCTGACCTTCGCTACATTTTCTAACCATTCTACCAATTCTTTTGACCAAGAATGGGAGTAATTCTGGCTCGATACCCTCTGCTACTACCATTGCTTCAAACGCAATTGCAAGCATAGCATCACCTGCATTTATTGCAGTCGGTAGATCATACGCCTTATGAACAGCAGGCCTTCCTCTTCGGACATCATCATCATCCATTATGTCATCATGGACTAAAGTGAAATTGTGAATGATTTCTATCGCCGCTCCGACATCTAACAGACCTGAGTGAGTATCACCTACAGCTTTTGCAACAAGCCATGGTAATGTAGCGCGCAGTCTTTTGCCTCCGCCTTCAAGTAGATGCATCATTGCACCAGAAAGCCTCTCTAACTTTGAGTGGGTTAGGGCTCTTTCAATTCTACTTTCAACCAAGTCTTTTACCTCGGCGATGCTTGTTGTCAAATCTGCACCAACGGCATTTGGCAACATGTGTGAAACATCTCCCATGTCGTGAATTAGATCGTCAGGTTTTGTGCAACCTGGCCTCCACCAATCATCTGTCATCACTCTGGCAGCAATACACCTGAACCATGGAGCGATGAACTCTTCAGAATCAGAGACTAACATTTCCTCTAATTCTTCTTTCGATACCCATTTGATGTCCTCTACCTCGTTTGGGTTCGGGTTCAAATCAACATCAGCATGGATTACCAAACAATGGTCGATTTCCCGCTCAATCCATTCTTCATCCTGGCGTGCTTGGTACCTCATCCTTGTTACAAAGTCGAAATTTTCAATCGGAACTTGTGATGGATGAATGCCTAACTCTTGTTCGAGTTTTCTTACAGCAGCCCTCTTTACACCAAGTGCGTCCTTGAGTTCCATCTCTTCTTCAGAATAAAGTGGATGAGAACAACATGAATTTGCCCAGACACTCGGGAACGTGATTTTGTGTGATGCTCTTTTTTGGAGAAGAAGTCTGCCTGATGAATCGAAAAGTAGGACGCTAAAAGCCCGGTGGTACTTCCCTACTTGAAAGTGTGAATCTAGTTTGGAAATAGGCCCAATCACTTCGTCATGCTCGGTAACCTGAATGACCGCTTCAGCCATCAAAGATTCCTGAACTGAATCTGAACCATCCAAAGCGGATGAAGCGTCTGATTCCATTTGGATTGTTGGAACATCCTCTATCCCATATCCTGACATCGGCACACCTAGCATTCGGTTTCGCGTCCACTACATCAACAGTTCCCCGATTCAATCCGGGTTCCAATTACTGATTTTCCTTCAATGGCGTCTAAAACACGTTCTGGAATTTCTCCATTTATTAGAACGACTTCGATACCATTTGCAGCAATCATAGCGCCACGTGTTGCCTTTAGACCAATTCCACCGGTCACATCAATATCCGCGGCATGTTCACCTTCAAACTCCATTTTCGGAGTCCATACCTCAATTAGGTCATCAGGACCAGCTTTGGAAGGTGGTACACGAAGTATGCCATCAACTCCCCCTATTGCAAATACAGCTCTCTCAACATCTGGAATTTCAATTGAATATCTCAACATTAAGTCATCACCAGATAATATTCCAAATTCCTTGGCATCATCATCTACTACGTCACCATACACAACAGTGACTCCATGGTGAAGAGGTAGTACTCCTTTGAAATCTGCACCAGTGCCCTTGGCCCATTTGTGCGGCGAGTAACTCTGAACATCCAGACCAAAGGACCTCAATTCTTTCACAACAACCGAGTTCAGTTCTAGCATATCATTGCGAACATCAATTACTGCAGAATTTTGATCTAAGCCAGAAATCCTACCATCTGCCAGCCTGTACTTCTTAGCCTTAAGGTGTCCAAATGAACCTGCTCCATGAACGATTACCAATTTCTTAGAAGTTTTCGCGCATACTTCAGCCAGTGACCTGATAATCTCAAGATTGACGGTGCAAAGTTGGTCTTTGTGGGTGATTAGTCCACCACCCCATTTGACGACTACCGTACCCGCCATGCTTGTGGCAGGAGTTTCCTACTAATGTGTGCATTGGATTTACATGGGAGAGGCTTTACCGGTCAAACATGACAGAGTCACCTACTGTTGATGAATTCATTCGGCATATGCAAGCAGAGTTAGATGCTTGTGAAGACATTGTTGACAAAAATGAGAGGCAAAAGCGACAGTGGCAAATAGAATCCGCACTTCTGCTCGCTATCGAGTTCTCTACAAGATTCAAAGAACTGTCAAAGTTAGGGCAAAATCCATTGAAAATAGTCCAAGCACTTTCTACTCCTAATGCAGATAATGCGGAAATAGCAAAGCAAGTCATTGCAATCGCAGGTGGAATGTGCCCACACTGCGGTGCAAGTGTTGACCCAGACCTAGACTTCTGTTCCGCATGTGGAAATTACATAGAGTGATTACTCTTCTTCCCACATTGCAATCATGTCTTGGATTGAAGGATCGTCTTCTTCGACATGGTAAAGATATTCTGAAGGCATTTCTTCACAGAGGAATACGGTAGTACCTGCTCTCCAAATCGTGAATCCATCAGCTATTGCTCTGGTTGTATCTACTTCCAAAATTGCAGGCCTTGAAATCCTGACGTGACCAGCTTCCATTGCGTTTGAAATTGTCTTTGAAAGATGAACGTGTTTTCTGTCACCAGCTGTGATTCCATATTCCAAATGTGTAGAAACCGTTTCAGGCTCACACGGCCAATAAAGTGCTTCAGGAATGTCATCGGTCGGCAAATCCAACTCCAATTCGATTGAGTGCCCGTATGTCGCTCTAATCATTTCGCCTTCGACTTGGTACCTTCCTTTAGTATCAGCATTGGCGATTGCTTCGAAATGCCATCCTCTTAGCCAGTGGAAGTGTCTTCTCTGGTTTTGTATTGCTTCTGATAACTCTCTGGAATTGACCCATCCATTAAGATCCATCTCGACTCCAAACTTTTCTGGGGCGTGACGTAGGACTAGGGCAAGGATTCTACCGAGGCTGTTTGCCTCTCTATCTGACATGATGAACTTACCCTCTGCATTGCATTCTGGGCAATTGGTTCCGCTGAAGTGTCCATGTGTTCGACATTGTCTTAGCATGTTTCGGGCTGATGACACCTCCTTCATAATCAGTTCTATGAACTGAGATTAGATTTAGGGCAATGATATTGAAAGCACTCCCTTTGGACGGTACATGCGAGCAGTGATCTGTGACTACGTCAGAACTCCTTTCCACAGAGCACACAAGGGTGAACTTGCGCAAGTTAGACCAGAAGACATGCTCAATGCTATCGTGACAGAAATACTAAACAGAAGCAAAGTCAACGTAAACGACATTGAGGATTTAATGTTAGGATGTGCATACCCAGAAGGGGTACAAGGACTCAATCTAGGAAGGATTGCAACCTACTTACCCGGGCTACCCAACACTATCCCGGGCATGACGACAAATCGCCTGTGCGGGTCGTCAATGCAGGTTGCACACAGTGCTGCTGGTGCAATTAGCATTGGTTCGGGAAATGTTTTCCTTACAGCAGGAGTAGAAACAATGTCCCTAGTGAAAAGGGGTGGATGGAATCGTGACTTGCACCCAGGGATTGAAGCAGAATACCCAGATGCTTACATCTCTATGGGATTGACTGCAGAAAACCTAGCAAACGACTACTCAATATCAAGATTGGAGCAGGAAGAATTCGCTCTTGGAAGTCATCAAAAAGCCCTTAGTGCCCAAAGCAAGGGGTTGCTTACTAATGAGATTGTACCGGTCAACTCACCAGATAAAATGGTTGAAATCGATGGTTGTATGAGAGAATCCACCCTGGAAAAGATGGCAAAATTGAAACCTGCGTTTATCGAAACCGGTAGCGTTACCGCAGCTACATCTTCTCCACTAACCGACGGTGCAGCTTGTAACCTAATTTGCTCACAGAATTATGTTGAGGAACACAGTATGAGAGGAATGGCAGAAATCGTATCAACTGCGGTTGTTGGCGTGCCACCGCATATCATGGGCATCGGGCCTGTTGAATCCTCTAAGAAAGCTTTAGCAAGAGCAGGGATAACTTTGGATGATGTTGAGATAATTGAATTGAATGAGGCTTTTAGCGCTCAGTCCCTAGCCGTGATGAAAGATTTAGACCTCAACTATGACGATAACCGAGTAAACATAGACGGAGGAGCATTAGCAATAGGTCATCCTCTAGGGGCTAGCGGAGCTCGCATCCTAGGAAAAGCCGCATCATTACTCAACCGAACTGGCGGGGAGTACGCTCTAGCATCGATGTGTATCGGTGGTGGAATGGGTATCGCTACAATATTGAGAAATTGCCAATCATAACGTTCATGTGATATCGCATATCAAGATGTCTTATGGGTATCCGTAAAGGCCGACGCGAAGCCTATGAAAATCTTAGCATCTCTGAAGAAGGTGACTGTCCACGCTGTGGTGGTGAAAAGCAGCCCTCGACACTTGCTGGATACCTAAGTTGTGTTAGATGTGGCTATGAGTGGAAAGATCCAAATCACGTAGCGCAAAAAAGAGGTCCGCCGCAAAACTACCGCAGAGATGCAGAACTGATTGAGGAATTCAAAACTGAAATGCAATCTGGAGACCTAAGTAACGTCCTAGGTATTGACAGGGGACTATCTGGGGAGCAGGAGGCCTCTTTGAAGCGGCTAGAAGATAAGTGGATGAGTGGCATGAGTGGGCACTTCAATGCAGCCGCAGAAGAGAGAAAGCCACTAATGATTTCATTTGATGATGACGACAACTTAGTTGATACAACAGTTGGAAGTATCACCATAGTTGCAAACGGCTTTGATGGCGGGGAAGAAATTCGACTAGAATACCCTGGCCTTGGAACTGAGTTCTACGCATACGATGAAGCAAGTGAAACCGGTTGGCGGAGAGGAAGGTCTGCTGAAGATACAGCTCGCTCAATAACCAACGTCATCAACCGATTCTCAAAGTTGGTATACGCCAACCACGAAGGTAGCATAATCCTGCTAGAGTTACGCGATGAAAATCTGAACGCAGATTCTCTAGTAATCTTTGTAGATGACCCAGGAGGCACAGACATAGTTGCTGAGAAATCTGGAGTTTCAATGGACCCTCGCGATGTTAGAATGGTAGAGGATTACAAAGTGGTTGTAGAAATCTGCCTTGCAGACGGAATCATTTCTCCGTCAGAAGATCAAATGTTGTGGGCAATGAGACAACAACTAGGTATCGACGATTACTTGCACGTGCAGATTGTTCAGCAAATTTTCGGTGAACATGCACTCAAAGAATGTACAAATTGTGGAGCGATGGCTGACCTTTACGCAGACTATGCAGCATGGTACTGTAAGGCATGTGAAAATTGGTGTTAGTACTCCAATATATAGAATTAAATTGGCGCCAATCTTCTCAATGGTTCTAAGGCATTCTTCATAAGGTGAGAGCCGATGGGGCGGATTGGCGAGTATAATGGCTAAAGAAGTACTTTACATCGGAATTGACCTTGGAACCTTTCGTTCTGTAATGGTGTCAAGCGACAGTCACGAAGAAGAAGAGTTGACTGTTATCGGTACACCAAAAGACCCAATCGCAAGAAATTTCTTGAAGAGAGATGTTCTATTCGGAAATGAGGCATTGAAGAACAGGTTGGCTCTCAACCTGTTCAGACCTCTTGAACTGGGAGTCATCAAGGATACACCAGAAGACAGAGAGTTCATCGCTCACTTCATTACCCACCTCATCGGGTTGTCTGACCCAGAAGACTACGACAGAGTTGTCGCAGTTATCGGTGCTCCTGCTGAGGCAAGCCACGTCGACAAGACTTCGATTTTCGATGCAGCGGCTGGTTCAGTCAACGCTGCGATGATCATCTCAGAACCATTCGCTGTCGCATACGCCCTAGACATGATCGAGCACACTTTGGTAATCGACATAGGAGCAGGTACAACTGACCTTTGCCGAGTTTACGGTACCATACCAGGTCCAGGCGACCAAATGCACACAGGATATGCCGGTGACTATGTAGACAACCAAATTATCCTTGAAGTACAAAAGAAGTACAACGGTGCACAGATTACAAAAGATATGGCTCGCAGATGGAAGGAACAGTACTCTTTCGTTTCAACATCAACACCAGATGAGCCAATCATGGTCGACTTCTCAATCGAAGGTAAGGCAATGACTCTAGACATCACAGATTGTATTCAAGCAGCATGTGAGTCCATCGTCGACCCAATCGTCGATAACGTCAAAGCACTAATCGCAGGTTCAAACCCAGAATTCCACGATGAGTTCCGCAGAAACATGGTTCTAGCGGGCGGTGGATCTGGAATCAAAGGACTTGGAGCTCTTATTGAAAGAAGATTGTCAGATATGGGTGACGTTAACGTTCACGTCGTGGACGACCCGGTTCGCCTAGGAGCAATGGGCGGTCTGAGACTTGCAATGGAAGTTCCTGAAGACATGTGGAAGAACCTAACTCTAGCATCTCGCTGATTAATTCACTCTTCTTCGTAACCTAGAACGAGTGGAGAATCACAATGAGGACATTTGTCCTCAGGCGATAGCAAATGTGGGTTTACCGCAAGCACCGCTAAGCAGGATGGGCATGCTGCGAGCATTTCATTTGCTGGAAGTTTAATCCCTTCATCGTAAACAGAGTGACCGCTGTATCCCATTTGGTATACAGGATGGAAGTGAATTCTGATGAACCTCACAGAGGAGAATATAGCGTATCCTAAAATCAATGCAAACAATAATCCAGATATGTTACCAGACAAAATAGTCACCAAATTGAAGAATAGTAAGATTGCAAAGATTACCGTTAATCCTCCTATAATGATTGGTGCAAACCAATACGCCCAAGCTGACCTATTCTTGTAGCCTGACCATACGGCTAGAAAGAAAGCACCAGGAATCAAGGCTAGGCTTCCGAAAAGAGAGTAGAAGGCGAATGTGACAATTGCTGAATCAATAATTAGAACAAATGCTGTTCGGCTATGAAGAGATTCTATTGGATTCGAATGCTGGGGCCTGGAGCCTGCCAGCACAATCTCATCGGCATCTGCCATGTCCAAACCATAGTAGATTTACAATTCAAGTAACCGGTTCTTTGTTCCATATTTGCAATATTTCATAGCGAAGGCGTATTGAAGCAGAAACCCGTGCCCAAAACATGCGTGACACCGATGTCGAGATTCGTGGCACTTCTTTGAAAGGGCGTCACGTCTTACTCGGAGTTAGCGGAGGTATTGCCGCAGTCGATACAGTAAGACTCGCTAGAGAACTCAGAAGGCATGGAGCGGACGTCTCAGTAATTATGACACCCTCTGCACAACAGGTCATCACCCCAATGGCGGTTCGTTGGGCATGCCAGGGAGAGGTAATCACAGATTGGGATGGAGATTTAACCGCTCTTTCAGGATTTGATGCTGTTCTGGTTACGCCTGCAACTAGAAACATCATAGCTTCCTTTATTCATGGCGTAATGAATGGACCTCTTCTCATGGCACTTGCAGCAGCTAGAGGAAGAAACTGTCCAATTATGATGGTCCCTTCAATGCATAATGATCTTGCTAACGACCCAGTTACAGAAGACCTCGTTATCGAATGTGTAAAATCAGGTGTCAAAGTTCTGTGGGGGCCAGACGAAGAAGGAAAACGAAAGACTCCAAATCATGAGGAAATCGTTGCTAGGCTTGGTAATTTAGTGAACAAGAACTCTACATCTGTTGTAGTAACACTTGGTGCAACACGTAGTTCAATCGATGATGTTCGGTATGTTCAGAACACTTCTAGCGGAAAAACCGGATACAAGATTGCAGATGACCTTTACAGGCACGGGATGGATGTTACTTGTGTGAGTGGTGTTACAACCTGTAAAAAACCTGATTGGCTTTCACTGGACATAAGTTGTCCTGATCCCGATGAAATGTTGAGAGAATTGAAAGCGTTAGCCAAAGACAAAATCGATGTTTGGATTCACGCCGCGGCTGTTTTAGATTACATTATTCCAGAACCGGTTGAAGGCAAAATCGCTTCACTACAGGGTGCTTTGGATATCCAATTGACTGAAGGTGCGAAGCACATCAAAGAGTTGAGAGAATTATGTGAAGGCTCTACTCGAATAGGTTTCAAGTTGGAGAGTGGAATAAAACAGAAAGACCTCGTTTACAGAGCACATGCCCAAATCCAAACCGCGGGCATGACTGCGACTATCGCAAATCGTATGGAAGATTATGGAAAGGAAGGCAAACCAAGGGGATGGTTAATCGACTCGCATGGTGCTAATTTTGTTTTAGAAACAGAAGAAGACATGTGCGAAGCGATACGTTCTGTAATCGAGAATAACAGGTGATGACTCTGCGAAAATTTGTCATTGTTGGAACTAGAGCCATGGCAAAAGGCAAGCTCCCCCTCAATGATATGGCAGGAGGAGCAGGAAGAATGGACGTCATAGTAAGGGCTCTAATGGCATCGATCCTAACCAGTCATGGAATTAGAAAAGACGTCGAATTTACAATGATACTGCTTGGTGGACCTGGGCCAGCGAGAAGAATCAAATTTGTTTCAAACGAACTCAAAGGGATACACGCCGAAGAAAGAGCGGTTGCAGGGAAGATTGCTGCTGTGATAAAAGAGCCAATACCGCCGAGAGGACACTGGATTGAAAGGAGTCCCGGAATATATGATGGAGGAGGAGACTTGGACTTAACTTTGGATGATTGGAACTGCCCAACTATTAGGTTAGAAGCAGATTCTCCAAATCTATATTCTGGCCAACTGCCCTCTGATTTCGCTGTGGATGAAATTGGATTTATTCTAGGAGATGACAAGACTCTGGAATGTACAAGAGGAATTCCTCGTAGTCTTGGTAAGTCATGGTTACAAGGCCATACATGTATAGCGATAGTTCACTTCCTTTTAGACGAGGGTGTGAATCTCGAACTTTGAGAAATCAAAGCCAGTTTGGTAGACCATCCTTGCTGTTTTCCAGTGCCCAACCTAGCAAAGACATGTCCATCTCGAGTGGATGTGTTTGAGGCCAAGAAGGCATGCATGTGACGCTAGCAACACCGACTATGTCTGAATCAACATCTCCTCTATCGACTTCATCGACGTCGATTCGAGCCGCTCCAAGTTGGAAGGTTGACGTATCATTAGAGAAAGTGATTGCACTGCGATACCACCTCATTCCAAGTCTCGTAGTTGCAAATTTGCCTTCCCATCCCCGTGGAACATTTAGATTGATTAGTATTTCACCCGCTGCAAATGATCTTCTCAGTGCAGCGATTGGATCATCTTTCCAACCCATTTTTGTCTCCTTTGGCCAAGAGGTCAGATGTGGTGCGTTGACGTCAACGTGTGGGCGATTGAGATTGGCAGGCTCATCCGGAAGTACTGCGAGTGCTGCCTCCACAAGTTGTACTGTTGCTTCTATTGCTATTTCCATTCCCTCTGGATCGAATGAAGACCATGATGATGCAATTGCAGGCATTCCATACATGCCTGCTTCCCTTGCTGCAGCAATTGTACCACTGTGGTAGGCATCCTGT
>JAYYDR010000114.1:0-17987 GCA_036160735.1 Thermoplasmatota archaeon | reverse complement strand
ATGACCCTCTATACAATTGGTTATCTTGGTAAGTTGCAATACGAATCGATGGAAGGTATAGCAAATGCTCCTTTAGAGTCTGCAATGGCTATGGGGTTGACGCATTCTGAACGCTTAGTTCACGTAGTCATACCAGAAGCAAGCAATGACTTACTAAGCCAACTAATGTTCATGTTTGAATACAATGTTAGGCATGGAACCGTGCTCGGTTTGGTTGGTGCGGGTGGAATTGGAATGTACATTGATAATTACATCAATCCGCCATTTGCGTATGACAAGGCTTTCGCTCTCTTAATTGTGGTATTTGTTGTGGTAGTAATGATAGATCTTCTGTCCATGTTTGTTCGCTCATTTGTTACTGAACAGGGCGATTTCAAAAGGCCAAAGTGGTGGACAGTTATCCTTCCAGCAGGATTTGCTGCTGATTATTACAATAAGTCAAAAAATCTTGATGAATCAGAGTAAGGTTAGATTTTCTTTCTGAACTTTGCAACTAACATGTATGCTAAATCTCGCAAAGGTAGAGGTATTATCCATACAAATGGATACATCCATCGCCAATTCCAACGCATGTAAAGCAAGCACCTAATCGCCGCACTGGAGCGTATGTACGCTTTTCCATTTCTAATCAGAACAACTGAGTCGACATTAACATTGAATCTTTTTAGCAACTCTGTACCTTCATCAGAATTCTGTTCAACCAAAGCCAACGGCTTCACTCGTCTATTGCTGATGAATTTTCCAGTTCTGCTGCAGAGTGCGCACAAACCGTCGATGAGAAGAGTATCTTCAGTCATATCACTCTGCAGCGATGTGTAGATTTCCTTCTTCGTAGTAAATCTGAATCCTTGTTGGGACCTTCCTCGTTAGAGAAGCCACACCTTCGTAGATCTCATCTTCTGTGCACTTGAAAGACTTAGCAGCCTTCTTTGTAGACCAAGCAACGCTTTCGAAATCGGATTGTCTAATCCATTCGAAGAGGCGCAATTCGAACTCGGTTAACTCGGACATAGTAATCCCACACACTCAAAGCAAATCAATACTACTGCTCTCAAGATAGTGCTACCATCCTACGACAGCACTCCTCTGATGTGATAAATCCGTCAAGGAGTGTGTTCAGTGCGATGACGAATGGCACATCAATTCCCATGTCAATGGCTCTATCTCTGAACATTCTCGCAGCTCTTACACCTTCAGCCACCATTACCATTTCTTCCAGAGCTTCTTCAAGGCTAAGGCCACTTCCTAGTTTTTCTCCCATTCTGCGATTTCTTCCGTGAGGAGATGTTGCTGTTACGTAGAGGTCGCCTAGCCCTGCTGGCCCAAATGCGACTTCAGCCCTCGCTCCAAGTTGCGGTAATAGCAAACATCCTTCTCTAAATCCAGCATTGAATATTGCAGCCTTGAGATTATCTCCGCCAAGTGTTCCTGTTTTCTTCAAACCATCAACTAAGCCACAAGCAAGGGCGACAACGTTCTTGAAAGCGCCCCAAAGTTCAGCACCTGCAGGGTCTGAAGCAGCGTGTAGAATGAATGTAGGAGTTGTTAGGGTAGTTGCTAGATTTTCTGCAACCGACATGTCTTCGCTTGCTACCAAAGCGGTCGTCATAACACCGCCAGCCGCTTCAGGAGCGATTGTTGGTCCCGTAAGTACAGCAAGCGGATTATGCATATTTTTGTCAGTCAGCATTTGGTGAATCGCTTCACTAATCAACCTCTTTCCTGGTGCCAATCCTTTCGCTAAATCTAACAAAACGTGTCCTGGTCTAAGATGTGGAATAATGTCTTCAACCACATTCAGGATAACCGAAGATGGGATTGCAAGAACAATGATTTCGCTTCCTTCGAGTGCTTCTTCGACGTGCATTGTTGCTTCCAAGCCTTCTAGGGTGTGGTCAGGGAGGTATTTGTGATTCATACCTTCCATAGTGATTGATTCGTAGACTTCTTGTTCGATAGTCCAGCCTTTGACTTTGTGCCCTTCTAGGAGCCATAATCGTGCAATAGCACTCCCCCAGTTGCCCAAACCGAGCACCGCAATGTGAGCCATATGTAGATGTGGCTACTCAATTCCCTTTAGGTGGTTTCGCTTGAACTTTCAATAAAGTGCGCATTATTGGATGAATCCGATAATTTCACACAATCATTCTTGTATCCATTGCGGGTATTTGGTCATGCATATTTTGAATTCATCACTGGAAAGATTTCCTTCAAGCCACGAGTGTACATTATTCCAATTTTGAGAGTCGAACCACTCTCGGTCATGGTTCGCAAACTGCCTAACAAATGGGAAAATTGCGTCGCTGAGGTTACCTTCAGGGATTTCTTCATTCAAATCTTGGATAAATTTGGATGCGGCTTCACGATGCTCAATATGGTCAACATTGTCGTAACGATTAGGGTATTTGTAGCGGTCAAGATGGAATTTGAATTCATCATCATTCCTGTTAACCCATTCTCTCTCAACAGAAGTTAAGTCCCATGACTGAACATATTCCATGATTTCTAAGCTCTCTTCGGTAACCGTGCCATCTGGAAGTAGCAATACCGGTACTGTACCTTTTGGCGATATTTCCATCATATGTGCAGGGCGGTCGCGGAGGATAACTTCACGGTGTTCGACTTGGAAACCAGTTCTGACTATAGCCATTCTAGCACGCATTGCGTATGGGCAGCGTCTAAACGAGTAAAGAATTGGTAAAGACATGTAATCGACTCTTTATCAGAATAGGTCGTCATCATCCTCTTCAACAGCGAATAGGTCGTCATTTGTGTCCTCATTTGGCTCTGCTTTCTTCGCTGGAGCCTTCTTTGGTTCTTCAGCGACCTTTTCTTCCTTCTTTGGTTCAGGAGGCTGGGATGCTGCCAAAGCATCCTTCGCTCTTGCTGCAGCAATTTCCGCCTCTCTTGCAGCCATTTCCTCCGGAGTAATATTTGCTTGTGCTGCGAGTGCTTTTCGGCGATCTTCACGAGCCTTTCTCTCGAGTTGCCTGTGGCGAGCCCTATCGATATTCTGTACCATGTACATAGCATCGTGCTCTAAGAGCGGAGAATCTGAAATCAGTGTCATGTCTAACCATGCACCTTCTTCAATAATGAATTCAGCAAGTGGCTCGAAGTTCAAGTCAGACTTCTTGATTTGTGTGTAGTGCATTGCATTACCCATTCTGTGTTCAACACCTGAGAAGTGGCAATAGAATTCCTTGGTTCCAATTGTTTCTCTTACCTGGTCAAACAATTCACCATAATCTTCGGATGTTCTTAGTCTGCCATGTCCTCTAGCGTGTATGTGTGCAAGATTCAGTACTGGGATTGTTCCTTCTACGTGGTTCACTACCTCAAGAACCTCTTCCAAACTTCCCCATAATTCTTGGCGTCCGCTAGTCTCAACACCGATCTTTGACGGTGTGCCTTCCTTCAACCATGGGAACACTGGATACATCTCTTCGTCATCGTTCCAAATCTCATGGATTCTTTGGACGATTCCCTTGAACACGGAAGCAACCTGCTCGTTAGCAGCTTGTCCCCTTCCTGTTTCACCATAATGCCCTGCGTGGAGAGTGATGTGCCTAGCATTGATTGTCTTCGCTGCTTGTAGAGCGGCTTCGACCTTTGCCAAACTTCGGTTTCTTTGGAGTCTGTCGCCGAGTAGTTCGGAGTAATACGGACCGTGGATATTCATCTCGAACCCAGCCTTGTTCGCTAGTACTCCAGCTTGCCAATACTGTTCGAAATGCTGAGGCGCTACCATCCTTACAGTTTGCACTTCCATAGTCTCAAGACCGAGAGAGATGATGTCGTCCATTCCCTCCACAATTGTACGGCCTTTACATGATAGTGGAACTCCCGCTGGACCTAATTTTACTGGCATAACCCACTCCCCGCAGAACAGGCCGAAGGGCTGCCCTATGTTAACCCCTTTCCGTGAGAAGGGAAAAACTCGGGTTAATTAGCGAGGGATTGGTTTCATGTGTATGAACCCAGCCGGTATGGATATGGAACAACATGTTGAGGCGGCCATAGAGGCCTTCCGCAACGGTAATCCCGTCTGTTTATTCGATGCTGAAAACAGAGAAGGAGAGACCGATTTACTCTTCCCTGGCCAGTTTGCTGAGGCTGCAACTATGAGGCAATTGAGATTTGATTGCGGCGGCCTACTTTTCCTCGCAATCGGTCATGAAGTCGGAGAGAGATTTTCCATGCCTTATCTTCAAGACTTGCATATGGATGAGAGACTTATGTCTGACCATCCAGTCCTGAGAGAATTACAGACCGATGACCTGCAGTATGATACAAGGTCAGCGTTCACACTATCATTGAATCATCGTGAAACTTTCACAGGAATTACCGATAGAGACCGTGCACTGACAACTCGTAGATTTGCTGAGTTATATTCAGAACTGAAAGCAGATGATAATGCGCTTGAACTTCTAGGAAAGGAGTTCAGAACACCGGGCCACATACCGGTTTGCAGGGAGGCAGAAGGAGGGCTTACACGCCGTCAGGGTCACACAGAGTTGGCAGTAGGATTGGCTAGGCTTTCTGGGATGACTCCAGTGGTTATCGGAGCAGAAATGCTTCAACCAGACGGTGATTTGGCTCTTCCAGTCGATGATGCAAGAGTTTGGGCAGAAGAGAGAGGAATCCCGTTTTTGACCGGAGAGGAACTCATTAAAGCCCTAGGCCTGTGAGCCTACATACCCCAACTACTGGAGTAAGTGACATGACTCGTGTAATGGCAGTCGGAGTTTTTGATTTGCTACATGCAGGTCATCTGCATTACATGGAGCAGGCAAAATCACTCGGCGACCACTTGACTGTTGTAGTTGCTCATGATGACACTGTTCGTAAGCGCAAACATGAACCCGTTACAGGTCAAGATCTGCGCAGGAGAATGGTTGAGGGACTGAAACCTGTCGATGAAGCGGTAATAGGAAATCCTCCTAACGTGCCGATTTTTGATATTCTTCCTGCGGTGAAACCAGATATTATTGCCTTGGGATATGACCAAGAGCATGCCGAGGAGAGGATTAGAGAGTCATTAATCGATAGAGGGCTAGGCCATATCAAAGTCGTGAGAGTCGAGGGCCTCTCTGATGATTTGGACGGTACGAGAAAAATCATTGCTAGAATTTTGGAATTATCCTCGGCAAAAAAAGAATGATTTGGTGATAAGATGTTCACAGGAATTGTAGCTGGAACCGGTACCATCTGCGAAATGTCAGGCGAGGAAGTTGTTAGAATCGTCATAGACTTTGAATCGGTTACAACAGATAATTTGGAAACCGGTGCTTCGGTTTCAATTGACGGCACATGCCTCACAGTAGTCGAGATAAACTCGCCAAACATTTCATTTGATGTTATTCCCGAAACCCTCCAAAAGACCACACTGGGCACCAAATCCTCGGGTAGTGCAGTCAATCTTGAGAGGGCTCTGAAAATGGGAGACGAACTGGGAGGGCACTTGCTCTCCGGCCACATACTGGGTATGGGTGAGATTACTGAAAGAGTCGAAGGAAAGGAAAACCTGGATTTGAGAATAAGTTGTCCCAGCCACATTATGAAATTCGTCCAAGAAAAAGGCTACATTGCTATAGATGGAATCTCATTGACGATTGGAAACGTTGACGAAACCTCATTTTCACTTCATTTAATTCCAGAAACATTAGCACTCACAACAATTGGAGGTAAACAAATCGGGGACAAGGTCAACATTGAAGTTGACTCGATGACCCAAACAATTGTGACAACAGTTGAGAGAATATTGGAGGCGAGAAATTGAGTAAGAATATCGCAGTTGTATGTGGCAGTTACCACAAAAAGGAAATCGAAATGATGCTCGAGTTGGCTAAGGACCAAGCAGAGAAAGAAGAACTAACAATCTCAGAGGTTGTTTGGGTCCCTGGGGCAATGGAGGTTCCTCTAGCGCTAAACAGGATTGTTAACACTAGCGGGGAATCTTTAGTTGGAGCAGCATGTCTTGGAATCATAGAGAAGGGACAAACACAACATGGTCTAGCGATGGGTCAGGCTGTTTTGAAGTCGATAATCGATTTACAACTATCTTGGAATAAGCCAATAGGTTTGGGAATAATCGGCCCTGGTGCAGAACCGGAACACATTGGCCCAAGGCTAGAGCCTCATGCTAGAGCAGCTATCTCTGCGATATCTTCCATGCTCTAGGTCTAAGCAGCACGTGGTTTTCTTTCTTCAAAATCACCCACCATATTCCTAGGAGTACGAATAGCTGTGGGAACCATAGCCACCATGTACTCCATCTCACGCCATCAAACATTAGATCACTCCATGGATGGAAAACAGGAGTTGGAAAGAACCTCAATGTGTGCCCAGGAATATCGATTAGGATGTGGAAAAACCATGGCAGCACGAAGATTGATGCCATGTAGCCGGGCTTTTCATGCCCTTTAGATTTCAAGAAATAGTAAGCACATCCATACAGGAATGCGACAATTGTTAGCGAGTGGGTCCACTGGTATATTTCCCAAGCCACGGGCATGTCTGACGTCACGGTTTCATCGTCAACACTAGTTCTTGGTATCCCGTTTGCCATCCTGTAAATCGAAGCTGGAATGAAGGCCAATAAATCTGGTAGAACGCCCATTGGTCCACTAATCTTCCACGAAATTTTCTTTCTTGTGAGTGCAATACTCCATAGCCAATGAGAAAATACGTCCATAGCCCTCGGGAACAGAGTCCTGTTAATGATAATTGAGAGAAAATGTTCAAGGAGGTTATCGCCTTGGAAGAAAGCATGAGCGCCAAGATACATAACGTGATTATCATTGGAAGTGGTCCTGCTGGATACACTGCTGGGCTGTACACATCAAGAGCAATGCTAGAGCCACTGATGTTTGCAGGCTACATGTCAGGCGGTCAGTTGATGCTAACAAGCGACGTAGAAAACTTCCCAGGGTACCCTGAGGGAATCGGCGGTCCAGAGATGATGATGCAGTTGAGGGAACAAGCTGAGCGATTCGGTCTTGAGGTTCAAGACAGGAACGTAGAGAGAGTTGACCTCTCTGAAAGGCCATTCAAAGTTTACACCGAGGGCGAAGAATTCCTAACGCACTCAATCATAGTATCAACAGGTGCAGAATCAATCTGGCTGGGAGCTGAAGGGGAAGAAGAGCAAAAGGGGCGAGGGATCTCCACATGCGCAACTTGTGATGGAGCATTCTTCAGGGACGAAGAAATTCTAGTTGTTGGAGGTGGAGATTCTGCAATGGAAGAGGCGACTTTCCTTACTAGATTCGCATCAAAAGTCACGCTGGTACACCGTAGAGATGTGTTCAGAGCATCTCAAGTAATGTATGACAGAGCCGCCAACCATGAAAAGATTGAGATTAAGACATTCAGACAAGTTAAGAAATGGCTTTCAGATGATTCAGGTCTTACCGGGGCAGTTCTTGAGGACCCACGTGATGGTAGCACAGAAGAAATTGCAGTATCTGGTGCATTCATCGCAATTGGCCATACTCCAATCACTGGATTCCTAGAAGGACAACTCGAAACCGATGATGAAGGATACTTGATTCACAAAGAGCACACAATGACTAGCATTCCTGGTGTCTTTGCTGCAGGTGACGTGGTAGACACTCGATACAAGCAAGCGATAACAGCAGCTGGATTGGGTTGTCAAGCAGCGATTGATTGTGAACGCTGGCTTGAAGAAAACGTACACTGAGGTGGCTAAGTGGTTGACCTAAACCGTCACTCTAGGCATGTTTTGTTGCCTCAAGTCGGTGCTGTTGGTCAAGCAAAAATCTCTGAAACTAGGGTTCTATGTGTTGGAGCGGGTGGTCTTGGAAGCCCAGTAATACAATACCTTGCTGCAGCAGGAATAGGGCATTTGACAATTATTGATGACGATAGAGTAGATATTTCGAACTTGCAACGTCAAGTAATTCATGGAACATCAGAGATTGGAATACTGAAAGCTGAATCTGCACTGAGGTTCGTCAAAAGGTTAGATCCCTCAATTTCAGTCGATGCGATTACAGAAAGATTGGATGAATCAAATGCTGAATATCTGTTCAGATACCATGACATAATTATTGATGGAACCGATAATATCCATACAAGATATATTATTGACGAGACCTGCAAAAATTTGGGAATTCCTTGGGTCTATGGCTCGGTATATAGATTTGAAGGGCAAGTCTCTGTTTTCAATTACCAGGGAGGTCCTTGTTATTCAGACCTATTTCCTGAGGCGCCTCCGCCAGAATTGATTCCATCCTGTTCTGAAGCAGGAGTGTTGGGCGTATTGCCTGGATTTATTGGGTGCTTACAAGTGAATGAGGCATTGAAGATTATACTTGAAGTTGGAGAAGTATTGTCGGGTAAGCTACTAGTCTATGATGCACTGAATTCTTCTCAAAAGACATTGAAATTTGGAGAAATTTCCAACAAACAAATTGAAGAGTCTAATCCCCCACAGGCTGACCACATGTTTCAACAAATTGACTCTGCCACAGCGATTGCAAAGATGAAAGAAGGCTGGAGTCCAACATTCTACGATGTTCGCTCAGAGCAAGAAAACAGCGAGGCTAGAATCTCTAAGGCTGCATACTTGTGTCCTCACACCGACGTAGCGAATTCTCTAGACAAAGTCCCGAAGGATTCCGATATTTTGGTTCACTGTAGGTCTGGGATGAGATCACAAATCGCAATTATGCATCTAATCCAAGCCGGTTATGACGGATCGAAATTATACAATCTCTCAGACGGAATAATCGGCTGGGCCGGAGTTGACCCTGAAGGTATAATTCACGGTTAAAGCAGAAACTAATGGGTCAACCTTCAAGGGGTTAATTGCACGAAGGTGATTTGTGCCGAAACTCATCGTAGCCGACGAGAATGAAGGCCGGCGTAACCTTCTCGCCGGTACTCTTGAGCGGGCAGGCTATGATGTGACTAGGGCAGGAACGCTAAGGCAAGCAGAAGGTACTGCACTAGCGACAATGCCTGAAATAGTCCTCATTGACGGTGAATGGAAAACTGGAGATGCAATAGATGCATCTCAGCGGCTGATGTCTGACCCCGAATTTGCATTCAAATGTCGAATTGTAATTCTTTCAAGAAACGTATCTGAAGATTACCTCGTATCCGCAGCTAGGGCAAGCGTCAACGAAGTGATTCCAAAACCGGTTGACATGAACAAACTACTTGCTCAACTCGAAAAGCACTCTAGAAAGCAGTTTGTGCCTCCACCCGCTGAAGTATCAAACGCAGCAGCTGGAGGCGGGGGTGGCTCATTCGATGTCTCAATGGTAATGAGCGACGGAAAGTGGGCGTTGCCGATGCTAAAGGGTATTGTTACCCCAGAAAAAATCAATGTGGATTTCATAAATGAAATTCTCGGACAATTGGGAGAAGAAGGAATCGAAGTCGAGGAAGGACTTGACCCTTCATTGATGTCAAACATCCTTAGAGTTGCACTGAATAGCATAGTTGGTGACCTTGACTCCAGCAATCAAGGCGACGCATCAGGGGGATTGCCTCAAAACCTACCATCCAGCAGGAAAAGTGCAACCTTGGGCTCAAAATCCTCCCCGATGAAGGTCAGCGGTAGTTCGATGGAAGAGATTCTTCAGAAACAAGCTGATGGAATTGCAGACGAAATTGAAGGCATCATGGACGGAATCTTGGACGAAAAGCCAGACATGGTTACATTATTGCCAAACCGTGACCAAGTCGTTATCGACCCAGCAGTTCTAAAATTCACAAGATTAGTTGCTGAGCAGGCCCACGAATTGATGTGGGACATTGGTCGGCCAGGAAATGTAAGCGATCTAACTCTAAGGACTCGTATCGAGGACATAACCGAAATGTTGGGAGATGTAATATCCTCCTTACCGGAAGGGGATGAAGAGGAATGAAGGAATCCGACAAGCGCTGGGCATTTTGGGCCTTGGCTTGCGCATTTTTGGTAGATTTTCTGGGTTATGCATTCATAGTTCCAATCCTACCTTCATGGAAGCAAGAATTCGCTCTTTCCAATACTGAAGCAACAGCGTTGGTTTCTCTTTGGGCGGTTCCGTTGTTTTTACTGGGTCCAAAGACAGGTCGACTAACGGACCGTTTGGGGGCAGGCAGAACTATTCTTGTCTCTCTGGTTTGTTTGACTGGTGCTTCATTGATGTATCTGGTTGCAATGAGGATTACAATCGTTGACGGTTTCATCGTTTTAGCGATTGCTAGACTGATTCACGGTTTATCTGGTGCAGCGATTCTAACCGCTGGATTCGCCGCAGCAAGTGATATTTGGCCGACTAATTTTGGAGAAATATCTGGCAAGTTGATTGCGATGGCGACCATTGGTGGACTGCTTGGCCCAGTAATCGGTGGTGTTGCATACACATTAGGTCCGGAATACGCCTTCATAGGATTAGCAATCATCACAGCAGCAATCATTCCAGTGGTGTATGTCACTACAAAGGAGTTAGGGCATGGTGGAGAACCGGCTCAAGGAGCAGTACCACTCAAGGTTTTCATCCAGAACCCTGTTTTATTCAGAATAGGACTTTTGGTTACAATGACCACCCTAGCGACAGGAGCTCTTGAGGCAGGAATCCCACTATTCTTGGAGGACAATCTTGGTCTGAATGCTGCTTGGATTGGTGCAGTCCTCCTTGTCATGGTTGTAGCACAGGGAATTGGCGGATGGATGTGGGGTGCTTTAGTTGACAAAAATGGACCTGTACGTTACATGGTATTTGGATGGTACATCGTTACTTTCGCAATGCTTGCCGCCGGTTATGTTGCATATTCGATAAGCGATGCAATTCTCGCAGCATATTGCATAATAGTTATTCTTGGAATATTCCAGTTTGCAATCGCAGCAGCACAAGTGCCCATGCTGCCTATGGTCGATACTGCAACCTCACAGGTATATGGAAAAGGCGGAGCAGGTCTAGCCTTCGGTGCGTTTGGTACTGCATGGGCTGCAGGTACAATAATCGGACCAATGGTCATCGGTCCAGTCTTTGACTATACAGGCTCCTGGGGAATAACTCTAGGAATCCTAGCAATTCCTATGTTTTGTGGTCTTATCATCACCCTGGCCAACAAAGAGATGCTAGCAGAATGTTATGATTCTGAGATGGAAAAGCGTTTGGAATCAGAATAGATTTCAATGGCATGGCTGATAAAAGACGTCCTTCTCGGGGTGTTGGGATGAACCATGACTCAAGGACAGTTACCGCCGATTCGTGGTTTGCATTGGAGGCCTGAACAACCTCTTCAATTCCTTAATTCTCTTCCAGCGGATGCTGCAAAGAGTGAACTCCTAAGGTTCACAGCAGAAAGGCACGATGGCCATTTGCAATTAGTTGGAGCAGTTTGGGACTTCGTCCACAGGGAAGAGACATCTTTCGACGGTGAACAGTGGCATGAATTTTCAAATCGGTTTACAGATGCTCTCAAACAGGGTCTCAGTGGCCGTATGAAGGTCAGTGGCTTAACCGAGGGAGAAGTAATCCCAAGAAGAGATTCTGAACTCCATCTTGAAAGAAGGGGTGAAAGATTTCTAATCGACATCACACTTTGCCTGAGAAGACTCGCCCACTATATGTCGATATCAAACGACATGCGCATGGAATGGCAGAGGATGATGACGAGAACACGAAATCTAGACAGTCATCTCAAAGAAATATTCACGGTCGGAATGGACACACCAGATGGAGGTAAATTTGGAGGTAAAGGATTCCGCTCCACCTGGCAAGAGGCTTGTGTTGCAGTTGCAACGGCCCTGAACAGATTCCCAGAAAACGAACCAGGATCACCTTACGAAGGGGATTTTGTTGCACCGATGATTAGAGACATTGGCTTGTGTTTGGCTATGGGCGATACACCAGCGGACTTGATGACGGCACAAATGGGTAAACTCGACTCAGTGATGAATGGAGGAATAGAGGGAGCAGGCGGTAGAGATCTTCACGTTGGATGTTTCCACAGGGGAGTTTTACCACCAACCGCTCCGCTACCAATCGCAAGTGTGACAATGACCGGTATGGCTTTGTCTTCATGGAAGAAGGGGCAAGATAGATTCCACGTCGCTTGCATCGGTGAAGGTTCCTCTTCGTCTGGAGAATGGTGGGAAGCACTCAATTTAGCAGCCACCAGAGGACTGCCAATCTCTTACATTCTTCAGAATAATCAAATTGCATTAGACACGCCTCCGGTGAACCAGTCGAACGTAGAGTTGTGGGCAGATAAGGCAGTTGCAATGGGCATGCCATCATGGACAATTGATGGTTCTGACCCAGCATCTTGGCATTCATCGGTTGCTTGCGCAAGAGAATTTTCGATTTCCGGCGGTGGACCAACCCTAATTCACGTTGAGACAATGAGGGGTTGTGGACACGCTCATCATCACGATGACCTGTACCTTGGTGCGCCTTCTGGAACTCCACCTGGTTATGTGGACAGAGAGCTTCTAAATTACTGGGAAAATAAAGATCCAATCCCGACTCACAGAAACTTGCTGCTATCTCTAGGAATAAGCGAAGAAGATTTGAAGCATATGGAAGAAGAAGAATCTGAGTTAGTAGACGCTGCAAGAAAGCATGTCGAAGAAATGGATTGGGCTGACCCAGCAACCGTGACAAAAGGAATCACATCACTGCATGACGCGGATACTCACGAGGACCATCTCATCCGTTTATCAGGTTCTACAATACACGATGAACATCGAGCAGTGCTTGATGTAGGCGAATGCTTACTTCAGTATGCTGAAAGTGGTGGATGGACTTATTCTAGAGCAATTCAACAGGCAATGTGTGATATTGCAGAACAATACGGGGACTCTACGATATTCATGGGAGAGGATATGGAAGTTGCTGGAGCGTTTGGAATGAACATTCCACTCAAAGCAAACGGACATCAGGACAAACTTCTGGATATGCCTCTTTGTGAAGCGGTAATCATTCACTCAGCAACGGGTGCAGCGCTATCTGGCATGCGACCTATGGCTGAGATTCAATTTGGTGGGTTTGCTGCTCTTGCTCACAACGCTCTATTGAATAATGCAGCAATGCTGCGTTGGAGATGGGGTGCAAACGTACCTCTTACAATTCGTGTTCCACTAGGTGCAAGAACTCGAAGTGGACCTTTCCATGCAAACATGATTGAATCATGGTATGCGAATGATCCTGGATTGGTAGTCGTCGCTCCTGGTACTCCCCAAGATGCTTACGATCTCCTAAGAGAAGCTGCAGAGTTGGATGACCCTGTAATGTTCCTTGAGCACATCGGTCTTTACGGCCTACGTGGAGGTCTAACTGGTTGGGGCCAAAATATCAACCAAAATGTCGACACTCAACCTGTCAAGGATGCAATTGAATCAGGCAATCGCCTCAAAATCGGCAAGGCAGGTGTTGTCAGAGGCGGCAGAGACATCACTTTGGTTACCTGGGGTGCAATGTTACACATAGCCAAACTTGCAGCTGATGAACTCGCAAAGGAAGACATCGAAGTAGAAATTATCGATGTAAGGACTCTTATTCCATTCGATGCAGATACATGTGTCTCGAGCGTAACTAGAACCGGCAGGCTTGTCGTGCTTCAAGAAGGACAGTGGTTTGGTGGTATTGGTCACTCAATGCAATCCAGAATTATGGAAGAAGCGTTCTATGCATTGGAATCTGCGCCTTTGGTAATTGGCGCATTAGATACTCCAGTACCTTTCGCTCCTCCACTTGAAAACCACACCGTACCGAGTCTGGAACACGTTGTGAAAGCTATTCGTCTAGTGGTTCAGGGATAAAGTTAGCAAGAACTGCTCCGATGACTGGTGCCACGATATATAGAATCAAGTTACCCTCTCCTGTTACTATGTTGGGACCAAGAGTTCTAGCAGGATTCATGCTGGCACCTGTGAATCCACCAAAGCAGTAAGCGAGTATTGCCACCATCAATCCTACGCCCAATGCAAGGGCAAACAGGTTTGCCTCTTTTCTTACCAGCACATGTATGGAGTACATCAGCAGTAGTGTAATTGCAATCTCAATACCCCAAGAATGTGCATATCCCACAGCAGGTGATGTTGCACCAGAGACAACTATCACTGCGGCTAACCATCCTCCAAAGCATTGGGCAATGATATAGCCCGGGAGTACTTCTTTCTCCAAATCACCATTTGCGGCAAAAGCAATGGATACTGCTGGATTGATGTGTGCCCCTGAAATCGGCTGAAAAATCATAATCGCAGTGAATACTGCAAATCCAAATGTAAGGCTAACTGCAAGAGAATTCCAACCCAATGCAATCGAGCCGCAGCCGAGTAGTACCATCAAGAAGGTACCACAAAACTCGGATAGGTACCTCTTCCACACAGTTTTCCTTAATTGAAAGATGTGTATGGTTTTTCTGTATATATTTCGTAACCATCAAAGAGGAGTTTCAGTTGAGAATAGTTATGGCGGAAGAGGTTCCTAGGCAGGGTATTGCCTCTCTGCTACAGTGGAATGCCCTTCTGATTTCATTTGCGCTTTTCCTAACCTTAGCAATTCTTGGTGGAATAACAGCAAAAAATGACTGGACGAATATTGGAATTTTGATTATTCTGATAATCATTGCATTGGCTCTCTTGATTACATCTGCTGATTTCTTTGTTGAGGGTGCAAAAGGACTGGCTAGAAGAGCTGGAATGGCAGAGGTTGTAATCGGTTTGACAATCGTCAGCATTGGAACATCACTGCCAGAAATTTTGGTCACAGCCACCGCTTCAGCAGGTTCGGGAAACGACCCGGCACTGATGGATTTAGCAGTTGGAAATATCTACGGCTCTGTTCTAGTACAAATCACACTAGTCCTAGGGATCGTAGTCGCTTTCAAACCTCTTGAGATAAGACCTGCTTGGCTAAAGAGAGACGGATTACTGATGTTAATGTCGGTCGTGTTGCTGACTTCACTGTTGTGGGAAGGAGGGGGACTTTCTCGAATCGAAGGTGGTATTCTTGTGCTAATTTACGGCCTTTACTTGACTTGGTTGTTGAGTGATACAGACAAGATTAGAGAAGATGAGCAGAAGGCTATCGATGGAGTGAAGAAGGCTGATTTTAGTTGGACAGGAACAGCATATTTCGTCATGGTAGTAGTCGGATTATCTCTTGCGGTCTATGCTGCAAATGAGTTGGTAAAGTACGCAGCTGAAATCGCGTACAAGTTGAATGTACCACATGCAATAGTTGGTTCGACTATGTCTGGATTGGGAACTTCACTTCCAGAGTTAACGGTGGCAATGGTTGCGGTAAGAAAAAGCCAAGGTGTTGCAATTGGAACGCTCATTGGCTCAAACATAACCGACCCACTACTCTCCATTGGTATTGCTGCTTTAGTCTCTCCAATCTCACTTACGGATGCTTCATACGACCTAACAATGTATCTGATTATTCCTGCAACCTTGCTTGGTGTATCGCTTTGTTTGGCCATGATGTGGACTGGCTTCCAGTTTAGTAGATGGGAAGGTAGTATTTTGATTACATTCTATCTTCTATTCTTAATCGCAATTGAATTACAAAGGCAAGGCTACCTCGTGATTTGATTAACAGTACTGCTTATGCTGAATGGCTTTGTGGGAGTAACATGGTCGACTTCCAACTTGATGAGATGCAACTAATGCTGCGAGAACTTGCTCATGAATTCGCAGTCGATGAAATTAGACCGAATGCAGAACACTGGGACCTAAATTCCGAGTATCCAAAAGACGTAATCAATGCCGCACACGAGATGGGTTTGCTCAATTTACACATCTCGGAGGACTATGGTGGGCCGGGTCTAGGAATTATGGAAGAAGTTCTCGTCAATGAGGAATTGGCTTGGGGAGACCCTGGTTTTGCTACCGCTGCTTACGCCACAAGCCTAGCATGCGCTCCTGTAATCACCGGAGCAACTCATGAGCAGAAGGACAAGTATCTGCGAATGGTTGCAGAAGAAGGTGCACTGGCCTCCTATGCAGTCACTGAGCCAGGAGCAGGTTCAGATGTAGCTGCCTGCAAAACACTTGCTGTAAGAGACGGTGATGATTACGTAATCAACGGTTCAAAGATGTGGATTACTGGAGCAGGCAAAGCAGATTGGTTCTTCGTTTTAGCTAAAACCGACCCCGACGCAGGATACAAAGGAATGTCAGGTTTCATTGTTGATGCTGATTCTGAAGGGTTATCTTTAGGCAAGAAAGAGAACAATATGGGCCAGAGATGCTCGGATACACGTTCAATTTCATTTGACGACATGAGAGTTCCTGCAGAGAATTTAGTCGGTGGCTCAGAATCAGGTGGCTGGATGAATGCAATGAAGGCATTCGATATGTCAAGACCAAATATAGCTGCACACGCAACAGGTCTTGCTAGGGCTGCTTACGAGCATGCACTCCAATATTCTGGAGAAAGGCAAACATTCGGCAAGCCTCTACACCGCCACCAAGCAATTCAATTCATGCTTGCAGACATGAAGACAAAAATCGAAGCATCAAGAATGCTGACATGGAAATCCGCTGCTGATGGAGATGCAGGTGTCAGAAACACAGAATCTGCAGCCCACGCTAAGAGATTCGCATCTGACACAGCAATGGAGGTTGCAACAGATGCAGTTCAAGTGTATGGTGGATATGGCTACTCAGAGGAATATCCGGTTGCAAGACTGATGCGTGGCGCTAAAGTAATGCAAATTTACGAAGGCAGTAGTCAAGTCCAGCGAATGATCATCGGTCGCGAAATTACCAAGGATTTGTGAGCCTATGGCAAAAGGCGTGCCTGCCATAGTGTTGGCAGCTGGTGCATCCAGCAGATTAGGCCAACCCAAGGCACTCGTGAAATGGAATGGCGAATCTCTTGTGGCTCGCTCAACAAGAATCCTAGCAGAAAGTGGTTGTTCACCAATTTTTGTTGTAACTAGGTCCGAATTACAGGTTGATGTCATGTTGGAATGTGACGGTGCGATAGTTGTAGTCAACCCTTCTCCCGAAGAGGGAAGAACAGGCTCTCTACAAATCGGTCTAATCTCATTGGTAAGTGAATTAGGTCGTACGCCAAGAAGGGTACTTGTAAGTCCAGTCGACCGTTGTGGTTGGAATTCGAAAACAGTTGAGGCATTAATTGGCTGTAATGAAAACACGTCTCCAAAGCCATCTGGTCATCCATTGATGCTGTGTGAAATCGACAAAATCCTATCTCTCCCCAAAGACGCATCCCTGAGAGAAAGCATAACTATCTCAAAAATCGATGCTCCCGGCGAACATATGAACATCGACACACCCGCCGATCTGGAGGGGCTAAAGTGACGGCGAGGGTTTTGCAGTGGTCGCTTGACCAACTATCCCTAAATCGCAAAGTTGCGGTTGCAAGTGTTGTCGATACATCCGGTTCAGTCCCAGGTAAAGCGGGTGCACGGCTTGCTCTGACAGAGCTCGATTTAGTGGGAACTGTCGGAGGTGCAGGCTTAGAAATGAAGGTGATTTCAAGGCTTAGAGAGTTGATTTCTGTAGCGTCAAAACCATGTGGAGAAGTCGTAACTTACGGATTGAACAAGGGTGCTAAGGGCTATGAGGTACAACCCCTGGACAGCCTATGTGGCGGCCGGGTGACGGTCGCCTTGGAGGTACTGATTCCGATGCCACACATACTTCTGATGGGAGGCGGACATTGCGCTAAAGCGATAGCAGAAGCCTGTCTCCCCCTCGATTGGAAATACTCAGTTCAAGATTCGAGGGCTGATTATGCCACACTTGAAGGTGCGACAGAGACCCATCATTCTTGTCCAAATGATTTCCTTGAAAATGAGACTCAAGAAACACTTTCACGATTCAGTGATATCCTTCTACTTGGTCATGATTGGAAAGAGGATGAGGAACGCCTTCTTGGATTACTCTCCAAAGGTTATGCGGGGAGACTAGGAGTAATTGGCTCCAAGTCAAAATGGAAAGCGTTCACTAACGTTGCACTTGAAGCGGGTATCGATCAAGA
>JAYYDR010000113.1:0-6702 GCA_036160735.1 Thermoplasmatota archaeon | reverse complement strand
CTGGTCCCGCCGACCTCGGTTCGAATCCGGGAGAGACTATCCATTTCCATGATACAAGAATAATTTCTTATCAAGTCGGCAGAGTGGCATAGTTGGTGACCAGGGTTGGTATTGCTTAACATATGGTCGCTTGGTCACTTCGTTCAGTGGACGTTTGTTTGTCGATTTCTGTTTCGAAATTGGTGGGTTTTCTTCACTCTGTCAATTGGATGGGAAATTCTAGAGTTATACTTGCCATATGAATTTGTCAAGGAAACCTGGGACAACAAAATATCCGACCTTGTGATTAACACAATCGGATTCGTAATCGGAATTAGACTACGACAAGATGCAAAAAGCATCTAAATTTGATTCTGAGAGAGATTCTTTGGCCATTGATTTGGACCTAAGATCAGTTTGTAAAGTCGTATAGGAAATCCCAAATTAGCCTGTAAGTATCAGTTCCATCAACTTGGTCTGGCCAGGTGTGTTCCCAAGCTTCAAGGCCATAGTGTTCAATCCTTACATCGCCACTGCAGTCCGAATGAACGATGTGTTCAACATCGTCACCACCAAATAGGTGCGAGTGGGTAATTTCAGTTTGACAGTTTGATTTTTGAGCCCAAAAATCGATCATTCCAGGGATGTTGCTCATTGTTCCAACACCCTCGTGCTCACCATCTTTCCAATCCCAATCATCATCGTAGTCAATGATGTAGTCCAGTTTTCCATGGATGTGCATAACTGCCATACTTCCCGATAGGTCACAAGTCTCAGGACTTACAGGCATAGTACCTGCGAAAGATGCGACTGCAGCAAATCTGTGATTCAGTTGACATGCAACTTCGTAGGTGAACATAGAGCCGAGAGAATATCCGATTGCATACAACCTATCCTCGTCAACACAGTATGCCTTTGATAACTCATCCACAATCGCTTCAGCAAAATCATTGTCGTCTCTCGAGGTTGCAGCGCTGTTGAGGAACCATTCGCCTTCTGATGCGGTTCTATCGCTTTCTGCAATTGCGTAAGCCATGATGAATTTCTCTTGTTCACCTAACTGATCAAACTCAGTTTGTTGTTGAAAATCTTCACCAGCACCGCCTCCTCCGTGGAATGCAATAACGATTGGAAGCTTTGTGCCCGCATCTGAGCTAGGTGCAGACAGTCGGAACAAACGCTCCACCCCATTTACTTCAATCGAAGTCAATGACTGAGTGAGCGATTCCGACACAACAAAACATGGATTGTCAAGTTCGACTAGAGTTTCTCCTTCCAAAACAGAGTCTTCGTCTGTAGAAGAACTCATACAACCAGATAGTAACATCAAGGATGAAAAAATGATGGCTGATATCATTCTTTTTGTTACCATGTAAAGCAATCTCCTGTTGTTTGTGTATCACTCAAAGTCGTCTCTGCGGGTCCTAATTAGCGCAAGGAATACGAGGATAACTACCACTAAAGCAACTATTTGAACATTCGTTGAGGACAACATTGAGGTTTCATCGTCGGTTGACACCTTACCGCTACCTCCGCTGTCTGAACACTTCTTACCATCGCCTTCAGTGGTGAAAGATACGCTTTGCGTCGCAGTGTTTCCTGATGGGTCGGTTGCGGTAATTTCACCCTCATGGTCACCCACACACAGAGCATATGAGACCTGGTGATTCTTACCGAAATCTGTTTCATCATCTGAGTTGCCTAGGCTTATTTCTCCAAATGTATCCTCATCAGTAAACCATGATACAACTGTCAATCCAGTATCATCAGTTGTGGTTCTGATATTGAGTATTTGAGGAGCAGTTGTGTCAACGTCTGCAGATGTCATGACCGTGATTTCATCAGTAATGTCGCCTGAAGCGGTCATGATACAGGTGTAATTTGTGGCTGCAGTTAGGCCAGTTACCTCCAATTGGTGAGAGATTGTCAGTGTATCAGAGGACTCAGTGATCGCTTCCCCAGCATCTGCTGAACAGGATATTTCAGAGGTTGATTCTTTGGTTGTAGACCACGAAATAATTGCTGAAGAATCAGTGGCTGTAACCATGTTTGCAGCGTAAATCTGCTGAGATATCTCCGGCATTTCAAATCCTGTAAGTTGGGCATATTCTCCTGCTGATACGTCGTAGCCAGACAGAATTGTCTCTTGCTGGTCATCGGTTCTGACGATGTCAAGAACGTTAGGGTCATACTCAATACCATCGTCTGTAGAAGCATCACTTCCACCTCCCAGAGTCCATGTTTTAGAGGTCTCATCGACATCTCTCCACTTTCCTGTTCCAAATCCGTCTTGCGAACCGGATACGACTACGTAGCGATAGGATGCTACATCCGTACCGATTACGTCCTTTGAAACCGTGAATACGATTGAATTGGTATCTTTGTCACCTTCAACTTCGACTCCTCTAGAAGAGGTCGCACCTGTTTCAGATTGAACGGAGTAAACCGCACCCGGCTCACCGGTTCCGCTGATTACTACCTCCCATGCCCAGTCGGGGTGAATCTCTGCATTGGCTCCTGGAAGCATATCAGTTCTACCTGTTTCAGATTCTCCCTTATCGACGTATATCTGGATAATTTGGTGTGAGAAGCCGTTGGACAACGACCAATAATTCGTTATCTCACCCATCTCAAATGTGAATCTAGCATTCCAATCAGATTGCTCAATTTTCACTCCACGGATATCGAATAAATCCATTCCACCACCAAAATCACTAGCGCTTGGTAGCGTGATTGTACCATCTCCGTTACCGTCTCCCGTAGCATCGCTCATCTCGAGCAATGTGACCCACTCCTCAAGTTCAGGAAGTACCATTTCAGCAGGAGCTGGTGGTGCCACCTCAAGGTCGGATTCAGAAGATAAGTCGGCCACTACGACCTTGATTCTTGTAGAATAGCGCGGTGCTAACCCGACCTCAGACCATGGAATTTGGAATTCGTATACGTCTTCAAATGCGCATCCGCCGAGGTTGGAATTCACTGGACTTGCCCACACCTCAGAGGAGCCGATTACGCCTTTTGCGGACAACGCGGTCCACTTAGAGCGCCCGTCATCCCTTAATTCATCGAAGTCAAATCTGATTAGGTTCTTTGCAGGGAATCCGAGGATTTCTCCTCCAATCGCAGTTCTGAAGTTGGTTTCTGCTTCGTTGAAGTTTACTGCATTTGGTTGCATAAAGTAAATCTCCACAGCCTTGTCACTGACCGATTCATCGTCAGCAACGTCAACTCTGACGTAGACATTGTTTGAATCATAGCCAACGTGGAAAGACTCGATATCAAGGCCTGAGCCTGTTACTGAATCCGCATCGTAACGTGCCGCTCCATCCCATTCTCCAGGCAGTGCTTTTCCATCGATCATCGGTTCGATTGTGCCACCATATGGCTCATCGGGACTGCTTGGGTTGGTCCAAAGGTCTTGGAGGTAAGGTGGTAATTCCAGTTCAATAGCACGATAGATATTGGAGAGATGAACCTTGAACAGAACATCCCAATTCTCGTCGTAGCCGCTGTCTTGGTCTAATCCATACCACCAGAACCAATCGCTTCCCTCTGCGATGTACAAGCTTTCCCATGCAGCATCTAGGCCAGGGTGGTTTGGATTTTCTTCTTCGAATGCGACTAGAGCCTTTCTTGCCTCGACTAGACGCTGCCATCCAAGACTTTCTTCTGCTTCACCAGCCCATGTGGACAGAGTTCCATCGACCCATGAACCGGTTCCGATTGTGTCAATCTTGGGAAGGTCCCTTTCTGTTTCTAGGAATTCACCAGGAGTTGTGGTCACGATTGTGGGGTGGCTTTCCAAGCGTGAAAACCACTCATCTACGAACGGTCTACCGTTGTCATTGTGCTGGAATTCGGACATAAACATCCAGTTCTCTCCGTCCATAGACACTGTCAGAAGATGCTCAGACGGGTCTTCTCCAGCATCTAGAAGCTGCTGGCGTACATCGTCAACATAGGATACGAAATCGTTGACTGCGTCTTCAGGAGTCATGGAACCATAGTTCCATGCAACACGGTCTGAAATTACACGGTCACGGAATACAACTGCAACCTCACCGCCATCTTCTCCGGTTGCAATCCAAGGCATGGCGAGGTTTGCAGCATTGCTGATGTCTACGTTGTTTCCATTCATGTCTGTAGACTTCATCAGAATCTCTTCATCGGTAACCATCCATTCGATTCCTACATCGGTAACGGGCTGAACCATTGCTGGGCTAACCGCTTCTTCAGAAGGCCACATTCCAACTGGGCGGAATCCCATCTCCTGCTCGAAGAGGTCCATTCCTGTTGTCAGATGGTTTTGGACATCATCCGGCCATGGCTGCTTTGTAACTCGGATTCCATCCTCCATCTGCCATCCTGGCATCATCAATAATGGCAAAATTGGATGGTAGTATGGGGTTGTTGTCAATTCGACTTGTCCTGTAGCTGCTAGGTCGCTGTACATTGGCAGGACATTGCCCATGTGCTCGTGCTGGGCATCGAGAACGTACATCAGGTCTTCATGAGTATAATTCCCGTTTTGCTGGAATAATGCTATCAGGCCATCGTCACGGTGTGTAGCATCATACTTACCCAACACATAGTCCGGAGAAAATTGGTATAGGTACCAAAGAACCTGAAGGTCTAGGAACTCCTGTGGCGGAAGTAAATCGTCGTCCATAATCGTTGCAGGCTTTAGGTTGTGCAGCGTCTTATCATGAAGATACGAATACATCTCAGATGATGGCTGAACCCATGCATTCGGGCTATCTGCACTCACGTTGTAAATCCAACCGCTATTCCAGAAGGATTGGAACTGCATGACGTGAAGTTCTCTTTCGGTTGCGTTTGGATAATCGCCCTCCGGCCATGGGCGCTTAGCGATGTCAGTGTGGACATCGAGGGTTTCTTCCCGGTGATAATCAAGCAACTGCTCCATTAATGAAGGAACTAGGTTGTAGGTGATTTTAGTTCCCGGATATCTCTCTAGAATACCTGGAGAATCGACATATTCTGTCATTGCGTGCACACGCACCCATGGCATTTCGTACATGCCGGTTAACTTATTCTTGTAGTAAGGTTGATGCTGGTGGAAGATGATTGCAAGATTTAATGCATCATCGACTTTCTCAGGTGTTGCCCTTTCCTCAATCACAATATCTGTAGGAGTTTGATTTTCAAGGTCACTGGCGCTGTAAAAGTGGCTAAACTGGGAAAATGAATTGTTCATCGGGAATGCAGCCCAAACGTTTCCTGCATCTTGCCACTGCCCCCATGCAATCAAGTCCATGTGATCTGGGTTACCGATGTCAGATAGCGGGATTGAGATCTCTGTAACCTTGTTGTCGCTCCATCCAGCATGCATTTCTGGTGTTGAAATGTCATTCCATGAGCCAGCGCTAAACCCGACTACTCTTGCATATGAAGAATCTTCCACAACTATTCCGTAATCAGCAGCAAATGGTAGAGTCTTGATTCCGTTCCAAGACTTGGCTGTTACAGAACCATCCTCACTTGTATTGAAATAGAAGAAAATGTCTGCTCCCTCAGTCTCTGAACTGAGGTCTGTACCGTCCCATGCGAGGTAAAGATTGGTTGAATCCCAATCGACATGCATACTTATTCCGTTAGAATCTGTGCCCATGTTTGTATCATTATCCCATTCCATCAGAGAACCATCTACAGTGGCAGCCATAGATGAGAATGGGAGTACAACGAAAATCAAAGCCATCAGCATTGCTGCTCGACGCATGGACCCCGTACAGGGAGTAAACTCAAAGGTTTTCGTCACCACACATCAAATCATGGCACAGTATACTGGGGTTTTGTGCCATGTAACCAGCCTTCCTAATGGGTTAGAGGATGGCGAGACGTTCATCGATTATGTCCATGATTATGGCGCATCGGCCTGGCAAATTCTGCCAATTACACCACCAGATGCACACGGTTCACCATATGCCTCACCATCGGCTTTTGCTGCATGGGACTCACTTGGCCAAGCAAACAAAGCAGACATGTCTGAAGATTCGTATTGGCTGAGGGATTGGCTTTTGTTTGAACATCTAAAGTCTAAATTTGATGGAAAACCTTGGTGGAAATGGCCTGTAAAATACCGTGACAGAGACCCTAATATCCTTGCAGAAATAGAAGTTGATGACACCGCTCAATCACGATTTATGGGACGATGGAATGAAATCAGAGAGCATGCAAAGTCGAAAGGAGTCAGCATAATTGGAGATCTGCCGATTTTCGTAGGTCATGATTCAGCTGATGTTTGGGCCCATCGTGAGTTATTCTTGCTAAACAAAAAAGGAATGCCACAAGTTGTCGCAGGAGTCCCTCCCGATTACTTTAGCAAAAAAGGTCAGAGATGGGGAACTGTTCTGTATGACTGGGACGCACATAGAAAGGAGGATTGGCGCTGGTGGAAAGAGCGCATGGCACGTATGATGCGTTTATTCGACATTGTTAGAATCGACCACTTCAGAGGAATTCATTCGGCTTGGGCAATTCCCGTGAAACACAAAACCGCTCGCAAAGGTAAGTGGCTAGAGGGTCCAAAAGATGAGTTAATAGAGGCTCTTATAGAAGTTTGTGGAAGCCATGAATGTATTATTGCAGAGGACTTAGGAATTATTCCAAAAGAAGTGACTGAGTTGCGACAGAGACACAAATTAGAGGGCATGAGCGTGCTACAATTTGCATTTGATGATGATAACAAAGACAACCCTCACA